>SKID01000112.1 GCA_007116605.1 Tissierellia bacterium | reverse complement strand
GATTAACATGAACAACTTGATGCTCTCCTAGAGCAGTCTTTGCTGAGTGAGTCAATAGATTTGTTGCTTCTTCATTGTTGACTAAAGGGGCATAACCATGTATATACTCTAAATCAAACTCAATATTATAAGTGGATCGGAGACCTTCTAAAAGTGCCTGCAATCTTTGTCTAACAACAGCTCTTAAACTTTGATTATAACATCGAGTATTCCCTTCTATGATTAGCTTTTCTGGTATAATATTACCTCTACCATTGATTGTCTTAAATGTGCCCACATCGATGATGATATCTTCAAAAGGGTCAATCATTTGTGTTCTCAATGTGGCAATATTTTGTATCAATTGTGCACCTGCATAAATAGGGTTTGTAGCGATATGGGGCTGAGAAATATGCCCTCCAACACCTGTGATTTCCACTTTCCACATGTCTACACTTGCCATTAACTGACCTGAAGCCACCCCTATTTTTCCGATTTCAAGCTCTGGCCAAACGTGCATGCCAAAGATATAGTCTACAACTGGATCTTCTAAAACCCCTTCTTGAATCATATAATAGGCACCACCACGAATCCCATGTTCTTCTGCTGGCTGGAAAATGAATTTAACTTGTCCACTAAGTTGATCCTCGAATGCTTTCATCACCATGGCAGTCCCTAAAACCATTGCCATATGCGTATCATGACCACAAGCATGCATAATGCCTGGATTTTTTGATGAAAAATCAAGACCTGTGTTTTCTTCTATAGGTAACCCATCCATATCACCTCTAATAGCAATGACTTTTCCTGGTTTTGATCCTTTTATGGTGGCCACTATGCCTGTTTGACCTATCTGATCTTGATAAGGAATGTGATATTTATCTAGGGCTTTCTTGATAATTTCAGCAGTGATATTTTCTTCAAAGCAAAGCTCAGGAAATTGATGCAATTCTTGTCTAATGTTGATAATTTCTTCCCATTTTTCATTTAATAGTTGAATATAATCCACAAATTCCTCCATTGTACTCAAAAAATAAGGCTCCTAAGAGCCTATTAAATATTATTAACTCTTTTTCCTTAACCTTTTCTAATAAGCTATGGATGGCTTATCATCATAGCTTAAGGCTGATTTTTGACTGTAGGAAATCTTTCATAGGCAGCGTGCATTAATCTTGCCGTATCAACCACATACCTTTCCATGTATCCCTTACAAAACTTACCAGCAGAATCAACTCCTTCAAATGTTAAAAAAATATGATTGCCTTCTACATTTGTTACTACCACTTTCATATTAACAGGCTCTCCAGTTAATGTGGGCTTCTCGTGATTAAGCTCGAATTTTGTGCCAATGGTTATATAACCGGGGCTAAGATGAGTTTCTAGCATTTTACTAGAAATATCCACTACCATACTAATAATCATTGGGGCAGAAACTAAATAATGTAGCTCATCTGCTCCGACTGTGTGGGTGCCTTCTGATACAAACGTGCTAGTTCTAACTTCTTTAACCATACCAACTTGAATATTGTGTTTCATCGCGACCTCCAATCAACTTAAACTATCCTTTTAATTTAACCTGTTGTCTTAGATCTTGATGCACTTTCATTATACCAAAAAATGAAACAATAATCAAAATATTGACTAGAACATGATTTTTTCACTTTTTAAAGTGATCTCGCTAAAAAGGGGCAAATCCTTGTTCATCCCACCACTGCTCCATATTTAGCTCATAAGCTTTTTGAAATTGCTCTAAATGCGCTTTTTCCCATTTTATCAGTAAATCATAGACTTTAATGACTTCGTGATGACTGGCTTCTTTTTTTGCTTTTTCATAAAAATCTATTGAGGCTTTTTCTAATGTAACAGCTGTACCGTAAATAGAAACTGCTAAAGATTTTGTTGGAAAAGTAATCTTATTCCAATCGAAGATTTTAGGAGAAGGTGGGTTTTCTGAAAAGGCAAAGGTGATATCATCTTCATCAGATGTTTTCATTTTATTGTAGAGTTCTTTGAGATAACCCACATGTAGCATTTCTTCTTCGGCTAGAGCATTTAACGCTTCAATGGCTTCTTTATTTTCTGTTTGTTTTTCAGCCATTTTATAAAACTCATAGCCTTCGATTTCATTAATAATCCCTTGCTTAATGGTTAATAATTCATCTTTCATGATTCATCTCTCCTTTAACTATTTTTACTTATGAACGTTTATTCTACTTTACTCATATTAACATCCAAAGCAATAAAATGTCAAACGTGAATGAAGACTCCAAAAGCCTCATCTGATAAATCTATATTAATGACCGATGCTCATGCTCATGTGCTGTTCAACATTAATATAACAATCTTGTCATTATTGGCTTCATTCATTTACTAGCATCTCTTATCATGTTAAAATTAACGATGTATAGAATTTGTGGTTTTCTGTTGTCTTAAGAACGTTAACGTGCTTATAAAGCTATCATCAATTGTTAATTTATTTCATATAAGGAGGAAGACCGATTGAAGGCATTATTATACATTATCATAGGACTTGTGGTATTCTATTTATCATTTAATATACCCAGCCCTTTAGCCGCAATGATGGGTCATAATAATGACATGGGTATCATCCTTGTAGGATTATCCATGATTATGACTACCATTGTCATATGCACGCTGATCATTTTAGATCGTATGAAAAAATAATATTAGATTCAGAAGCGTTAAAAAACGCTACCTGAATGTTAGAAAACCTTATCTAGAGACTTAACAGTATTGATCTCCCACTTTAAAAAGTAGAAGTCTTAGTCCTGTTAGTGATTAGATAATAAAAAACACAGCAGATGAATTGCTGTGTTTTTTATTGATGAGAAAAAATATTCTCTAGGCAAAGTATTCTTCTTTTGTCATTTTCACTTTAAAATCTTTTAAAATACCTTCAATCATTGCCGGTTTTTCCAACATGTCCATAACACTATTGCACAAAACATAAAGAGGATAGACTAATGCCTCAAGGCTATTATGCATCATAAAATCATCACCGTGAACAGTGCCTTTACATCCTGAAAAGCCAAATTGAATGGTTGGTTTAAATAAGGATAAATCCCCTACATCACCTGCAGCAAAAGACTTTTGTTCATCAATGATTGACTCACCCACACAAACTTCCATGTGGGGGCGTAACACTTGACTTAAGGCTCTAGATTGTTCTAAAGGATAGTACCCTTTGGTGGTTTCAATGATACAGTTCCCTCCTAATGCTTGTGCACAATGAGTTGCTGCTTGGTCTACCTTTTTTTCAGTTAAGGATAACACATCAAACGTAATGCCACGAATATACCCTTCTAACACCGTTAGTGATGGCACTGCATTAACAGATTGTCCTCCCAAGGTGGTCATTAGATGAACACGGACCATGTCTTTTTCTTGGAATGTTTCTCTTAATAGGGCTATGGCATTTTGGGTTAAGACTTGAGCATTTAATGCATTAATCCCTAAATGTGGTGCTACTGCTGCATGAGCACTATTCCCCTGAAATTGATACTTTTTGTAAACAAAGCCACTTAAAGAAGCATTAAGTTCCATGGTAGGATGTTCAGTGGCTCCCATGGTATGGCAGCTTAAAATAACCTCTATATCATCAAATACTCCTAATTGGAGTAAGTTTTTTTTGCCTGATAAAAATTGAATCTGTCCATTATCAACAAGGCTTTTCCTATAATCAAGATCCACATATTCTTCTGCAGCAACAAAAAAAACTTTAACACAACCGGACAGTTGGGGCAATTGTATTAACTTTTTAGCCACATAAGCCATAATCACACATTGTAAATGATGACCACATGCATGGGCTGCATAGTCTGGTTCTTTAGCTGTAGGATGATTGTTTACAACTAAGGCATCTAATTCAGCAATCAAACCAATACTAGGCTTCCCTTCACCTATGGTGATTGAAAACCCATTAATGCCATAATCTTCAATGTTTGTTATGCCATGGTCTTTAAAAAATTGTTTTAGAATCTCTTGAGTATTTTGTTCTTTAAAACCTAATTCAGGTGTTAAAAACAACTGTTTTTCTAAAAGCTCCATTTCAGTTTGTTCTAACAAAAGTTGTTCAAGTGTTATCATGGACTTGCCTCCTATAACCTTTGATCCAATAAGGCAATACTATCTAAAAACAGTTGCATGACTGCTTTTCTATCAGCTCCTAGTAAGACTTTGGCATTGTGTTTATTAGGGTCAGCCCAAGTTCTTAAATCTGCCACTGTTTTTCCGTTCGTTAACTCACCTTGTGTTTCTATTTTTATTGCGTAGTCCTGAGATTGAAATAGTTCTGGTTTAATCAAATGTGCCACAGGAACTAAGTCAAACAAGGGACTTCCAGGTTGCTTTAATTTTTTTGCATACTGACTATAAAAGTCTAGCAGTTCATAGATCAGCTTTGAGGCATTGCCTTTTCTTTGAAACCATTCTATTTCTGAATGTAAAATCATTGTCTCGTGACACACTTCTAAACCACTCATGATAATAGGAATGCCGCTTTCAAACACTTGTTTAGCAGCAAT
>SKID01000325.1 GCA_007116605.1 Tissierellia bacterium | reverse complement strand
CTACTGATTACAGTATATCACTTTTGTAAGGAAAAAACCACCGATTCATCTCCCACCTTCACTCTCACTGTGTGAGCAAGGAAGACTAAGAGGAGGGAGACTTCTCGGTTTTTAGGTTAAATCTTCCGTCTTTGCTCCTTTGAAATACTTTTTTATGAAAGAAAAATAATTCAATTGAAAGTAATCATCTACAAATTCGAGAGCAGCTGTGTAATCTCCCACCATTTTTTTTGCGTACTCTCCCACAATATGAATTTGTTGCACTTTACTTTCATAAAATTTTTCTAATTTTTTGTAATCTTCTTTCTTATACTGGATACGATTATCTTTTTCTACTCTTTCTAAAGACAAGGCATTATAGGATACAATAAAGCCCCCTTCTATGCTTATAGCACCTACACGCGATAAGAAAAACAATGCTTCCTGCAAATCATAAAACGAAGTGCGAACATTAAACAAGGTCATTTGGCTTTCATAAGCTTCTTTTAACTCTAATAACGAAAAATCTACAGCACTATAGCCACTGTCTTCTATCACTTGATTGGATGAGTCTCCTTTTTTTTGCAGATAATCTACTATAAAAGAAGTTAATGCTGTCCTTGCTTCTAATTTTTCTTTCAGTTTTTTCTTGCTTTGTGTAAATTGAACATGAATATGGTCTTTAACATTGGGTTGCCGCTTTAATCTAATCCAATGATTAATACTCCACAGATTTATGATGATTCGAATGTCCATTGGCATCACTTGAAGGCTTTGCTGTTCAGCCTGTTCCATCAGTTCTTTGATATGATAACTTTTTCCATCATCTTCTAATATGTTTAGTAAAAATAATTCTAGTTGATGGAAAAATTTTATAGTTTTTATAGGCTTATCATGACTGGTAGATTTCTTAATAAAAACTTTTAAATCCTTTGCATCAGCTAATATCTTTTCTTCTCTTAAAAGATTAATGCTTAAAACAACTTCTTCTTTCGTCAAACCTAATCGATCTGCTATATAATCTACACGTGACTCTGCACCATCATCACGAGTCTTTTCCCGACTTTTCATGGAAATAAGCATTTTAATAATTCTAATGGCTGTCTCTTCTTCTTTGCCAGTGATTAATAGTGATGCTTGTATTCTATTGACTCCTTCTTCCACAGTTTTGACTAAAATGCTATCTGCATAGACTCGAGGCATATTTTGTCCTCTTTTTACATAGCCTGCCTCTTCTAATGCAGCAATCGCTGTTTTAATCCGAGTTTCTACTTCATCTAATGAGTCATCCCAACCTGCATTTTTGGCAATTTCCAATGCCGATCTAGAAAGTCGTGTCCTAGTTTTTGTTAAGTCTTTAATAGCTCGCCAAACTTGTTGAATCTCATTAATGGTTACACGTGTTTGATTCAGTAAAACAAAATGTTTATCCAAATCTTCTTCATCAAACAAAACATAACAATCTGCGGTAATTTCTGGATCTCTACCTGCTCTGCCTGCTTCTTGAACATAGTTTTCTAAAGAATCCGAAATATTAAAATGAACGACCATGCCAACATCTTTTTTATCAACACCCATCCCAAAAGCAGAGGTTGCAACGATAATACCTACCTCTCCCCGTGTAAATGCATCTTGATTGGCAGACTTTTCCTTATTATCCATTTTCCCATGGTAGGGTCGTGCATCATAACCATCTTGAGACAAACGTTTGGCTAACTGATAAGCTTGCTTTGTTCGTGAAACATAAATAATTGTCGGACAAGAATGACCTTCTATCAAGTTACGTAAAGTGACATACTTTTCTTCTTTACTTTTTTTCATTAGTACTTGGTATCTCAGGTTCGTTCTTGCACTACTTGCTCTATATAAATCCATAGACAGTGACAATTTTTCCTTAAAATATTTCTGGATGTCTTCAATCACATTTTGTTTTGCTGTTGCGGTGAAACACGAGACGGGAATTGGATCAATAAGGTTCTTTTGTTGTTGATATTGTTTAATGAAATCTCCAATATATTGATAATCAACTCTAAAATCTTGACCCCATGCTGAAAAACAATGAGCCTCATCTACCACAAAACGCACCACATTTCTGCTTAGTAATAAATGTTCAATCGTTCGTGAACGCAAAGATTCAGGAGAAATATATAAGAGGGATGCCATGCCTTCTGCAACACGTTCAATAGACTTTGCTCTTTCAATAGGATCTAGTAATCCATTAATTGTAACTGCTTCAGTTATTCCTGCTTTTTCAAGATTGTCAACCTGGTCTTTCATCAATGATTGTAGGGGAGATATAATTACCGTCAATCCTTTGACCGCTTCACCTGCCATTAGGGCCGGCACTTGAAAAGTAATTGATTTGCCTCCACCAGTAGGAAATATGGCTAATAAAGAATGGTTTTTAACTGCCCCTTTGACTGCTCTTTCTTGTAAGGGTTCATTCTCGTATTTACGATAAGCATCAAATCCAAAAAAACGCTTCAATCCTTTGTGAATATCAAGTGCTTGATCGCAGTATTGACACCCCATAACACAAGGATTATTTCTCAGTAAAAACATGACTTTTTCCACTTCAGGGTACGTTTTTAAAACCCAAGGTGGTGTAATTGAATAACGACTATTGGTTTGAATGAGTGCTAAGCTATAGGCTAAGGCTACTGGATAATCGTTAATGATTTTTAGTAGGTTAATATTCAAGCAAGTTTTGTCTTTAAAATAATGGCGTATCATGCTTTCTACACCCATTCTTGTAGTGTCTACCTTTAAGTACTTGAAAAATCCCTGAAAGTGAATGTCTTGGCTTAGTAATTTACTGAATATTGTCTGCAAACCTTGATCTAACTGAAAATAGGCTGATTTTTCGTCGTGAAAAAGCCTCA
This sequence comes from Tissierellia bacterium, assembly GCA_007116605.1. GTDB lineage: Bacteria > Bacillota > Clostridia > Tissierellales > Dethiosulfatibacteraceae > 38-11. The sequence continues at coordinate 1,672 of SKID01000325.1, read as the reverse complement.
TTGTAGTTATAGCATCATTAAGAGGGTTATTAACGGAGTCATTTTGCAATTTATCATCTTTCACCAAAGAATGGTAAGGCTTTTCTGGAAATAATAGAGGCGATAAAAAAAGCGTATCAATAATATGTTCTTTAGGAATCATTGCTTTTTCTATTTGCTTGTCGATATATTTTAAGTCGTGGCGTATCACATTATGACCGCATACAAAGGAACACCCCTTCATAAAAGCGGTGAATTGATGGATGTCATTCCCATGATAGCTACTTTGATCTTCTTTTATTCCCCCCATGTCCATGATGGTTTCTTGTTGTGGGTGAATTTCTGTATCAATGAATACAATGCTCATGACCTTACCACCTTCATCCCAAACACACTGTTTTATCTATTTCTGAAACTCCACATGACTAAAGCAAGTGGGTTCTTAGGTACTAATAAGTGTCTCTAGTATCACGAATGATAATAGAACTAACTCAAAATATTTCCCTAAGACTTTCACTATCAAGGCATCCTATGATGCCATTAACAATAGTATAACGCTCGTTTCAAAACGTATCTTCATTATACCAGATAATGCACGATTCATCTATCGTTTTAAACGCTTTCATCCCAGTGGCTAAAGACATGGGCTTTTCGCTTTAGATTTGTAAGAAGTAGATCTTTGCCTCAGCTCATGAAAGGATAAAACAGGTTCTCGTTACTTCGTATCAAGGATAAAACCGTATCTTCGCTGCTTAGTATTTAGGTCATTTGCTTTTTTATTGTTTAAATGAAGCAAATAACCACATAATGCGCGACTCAGGTGCGGATTTTATCCTTTTACTCACTGAGATAAAATAAAGAAAAGCATCCAATAATGCGCACCTCTAAACCGTGTTTTATCCGATAAGTCATCAAACAAAAAAGTTCCAAGTCTCACCCACCTGGAACTTATTGTAACTTCACTATTTTTTATGCTTCTTTCTCGCCTTCCCATAAAGCTTTCTTGACCCCTTTAATAATTAAGATTTCCGAGAAAAACCTTTCATTGATAAATTTTGACGGTAGTTTTAGTCTAAATCTCACTGTGATTTCTCCTGTTTGATCACTCACTTCACTATCATGGACGACTCTTATATCTTTAATGACAATATTATTCTTGCACATAATATGATCTATATCTCCTAACAACCCTGGTCGCTCTTTACAATGGATCACTAGTTCCTTAAAACTTCTCTTAAATAGCATCCTCTCTGTTAAACTAGATCCTCTTAATGATAAAAACACAATGATGGTTGTTAGTATGCCGCCAAAATAATACCCGTTACCAATAGCTAATCCAATACATCCACAAACCCAAATACTGGCTGCAGTCGTCAATCCACTAATACTATTACCCGTTCTTAATATAGTGCCCGCTCCTAAAAACCCAATGCCACTGACTACTTGAGCTGCCATCCTGCCTGGATCCCCACCAGCACCTCCTGGACCCATTCCTTCAAAACCGTACATAGACAAAATCATCACTAAAGTGGCGCCTAGAGTGACTAAAATATGTGTTCTCAATCCCGCAGGTCGGTTATTGGATTCTCTTTCCATTCCCACTATACCCCCAGCAAGTGCGGATAGCATTAACCTTAACACCATTTCTCCGTTACTTAAAATCATTAATCTCCCTCCTCAATTTTTTTTGTCT
>SKID01000092.1 GCA_007116605.1 Tissierellia bacterium | reverse complement strand
AGGCAAATAAATCGTTGATATTGTCCACACCAACTTTGTTAATAAATCGTTTGACACCTTTATCGCCAATGTTCATGTCTTTTAATGGATGGTAACGGATTAAGCGATAGACTTTATCTATGGTTTCATTAGGATATTTGAGTCTTTTTAGAATGTCACGACTAATGATTGCGGATTGTATATGATGACCATAAAAATGTCCTTCTCCCTTTTCATCGAAAGTTAAGCAATTGGGCTTGTCCACATCATGAAACATGGCTGCCAACCGGACATTGACTTTCTGAGGAGATGCGTCCATGACGGCTAAGGTGTGTTCAAATACATCTTTATCATGATAACTACTATGCTGATCAAATCCAACCATTGGAATCATTTCTGGAATAATGACTTCTAATAATCCCCACTCCATCATTTTACGAATCCCAATAGATGGTTTTTCTGCAACTAGTATCTTATTGAGTTCATGTTGAATTCTTTCACCACTGATATAACTAATGCGATGGGCGTTTCTTCGAATAGCTGCAATTGTTTCTCTTTCCACATTAAAATGTGTTTCTGTCATTAAACGAACGCCTCGCATCATTCTTAACGCATCTTCTCTAAATCTTTCATCGGCTTGACCAATGGCCCGAATGGTTTTGTTTTTAATATCATCCATCCCATGAATTAAGTCTACAATCTTCCCTTCTTTGTCCATGCAAATGGCATTAATGGTGAAGTCTCTTCTTAGTAAATCTTCTGCTAAATCATCTGAAAATCGAACCACGGAAGGTCTTCGATGGTCTAAATACTCATAGTCACGACGATAAGTGGTAATTTCATATTGAGCCTCATTTAATACGACAATAACTGTGCCGAATTCTGCGCCTGTCATGATGGTTTTTTTGAACATTCCAACAAGTTCAGAAGGTTTGGCATTGGTGGTGATATCATAGTCTTTAACTTCCATGCCCAATAAATGGTTTCGAACAGCACCACCCACTAAGAAAGCTTCGTAACCATTTTTATTAAGGGTATCCATTATATATATAATCTCTCTATTTAGTATCATTTGATCACCTTCTTAATTTCATTATATCATACTAATCAAGGGAGTGAACTGTTATATCCTTTGAATATGAAATCACTTTTTCTTTAACATGAATACTAGAAAAACCTTTTGACGTCTTTGTTTTTTATCTAGTATAATAAGGAATCAATGAAAAATACAGTTTTTGGAGACGCCATGAAAAATCTACGAAAATATTTCTCTATTATATTAGTCTTAGCAATCATCCTATCCATGCCAATCAGCGTATTTGCTCAAGGATTTACAACTTCATCTGGGACTGAATTGGAAACGTATATTATGCATTCTCTTTACAATAGAGAGACGGAAATTAATGCTACTTTTAGCGGATCAAGCGCAAGATTAGAAGAAGTACTGAATGGCATCATCCATCAAGATCCTTATATTAAGTATACTCTAGCCTCTATTCGGTGGTCTTATAGTGGATATGAGCGTTTTTTTGATGTGACTTATCAAGCAAAACATTTAATGACCCCTCCTCAAGAAAACAAGGCTAATCAACGAATGGATCAATTATTGAAAGAAATTATTCTCCCTGAACTGACCCCCCACGAAAAGGTCAAAGCTGTCCATGATTGGATTGTTCTCAATACAGCTTATGATTTAACCCTGACTTATCGAACTCATTATGATATTTTAGAGCGAGGTCAAGCGGTATGCCATGGTTATGCTTTATTGTTTTATCGAATGATGGAAAAGTTAGATATTCCGGTGTCTTTTGTTTTAGGAAATACCACTGAAGCTCATATATGGAACAAAGTGTTTTTAGATGGTCATTGGTTTCATATTGATGTCACTTACAATGATCCTGTTCCTGATGTGAAGGGGCGTGTTGTCTATGATTTTTATTTATTGACAGATGAACAAATCCAAGAAACCCACACCATTGAAAAAGATTATGCCACAGAAGCCTCTGTGTCTTACGAACTTCTTCTTAATAAACTTTATGAGCGCACAAATTATGAAAACTATCGTCGTTTGATCAGTGATTTAGGACTGCGCCGTATCGCTTCTGATGTTTTAGCCGAGATGCCTTTAAACATGCCTACACCCAACCAAGTTAATGTCTTTGCTTTAGGTGATTTTGTGCCTTTTGATGAAAACTTTGGTTTTCCTTTTATTGATAGCAATGGTCGTACTCAAGTGCCTTTTCGCATGACTATGGAATATTTTGGAGCTGAAGTGGACTGGGAAAAGGATACTCGCACAGCAATTGCCACCTTGAATGGTATTCAAGTCAGGGTGCCTATTGATAGCCCTTATGTTTATGTGAATGGTATTCCTCAAGAAAATGATACAATTTCTGTTATCGTGGGTAATCGTACTTATCTGCCTATACGTATTGTATTGGAAGCTTTTGGTTTTATTGTTGATTGGGATTGTAGTCAACGGATGGTTTTGGTTGATCGTCCATGAGGATACGCTCAGTGAATAAAAGGATAGGGCTACTCCTTTTGGTATTGTAGATCAATATTTTCCTTCACACTGGATGCCTTGTGTATGCTAAGGATAAAACAGGTTCTCGTTACTTCGTATTGGATTCTTTGTTTCAGCTTCAGTTAATTGAAGGATATCACACGTATCTGATTCGCGCATTATGTGGTTATTTGCTTCCTTTAAATAATAAAAAAGCAAATGACCTAAATACTAAGCAGGGAAGATACTGCGGTATCCATAAAGAACAAAGAATCAAATGCTAAGCAGATACTGTTTTATCCTCCCCAAATGCTCTAATTAAGACGCACGAAAAAATGATGCTCTCTAAATCAAAAAGACTCTTGGATTCCGATGGTCAAACACCACTTGAATCCAAGAGTCTTAATTTTAATTACGATTAGACGAAAGCATGTCCTTCTTTATCGGAAACACTATCTTGATCCATATCACATACTAATCTAGAGCCATAACACGCCATCACAGGTACCACAAACAAAAATCCAATGCCTGGTTCTTTGAAGTCATCTAATTCTGCTCTGATACGTGCAACAATCCCCTTCATTTTTTCTTCTTCTTTGATTACACTCACGATAAGCTTATTGTAGGGCTTTCTGCCATCTATTAGCTTACGCATACTCGACAACATAGGCACATCTACTTGATGGTCTAATAATACTTTTCCTATTCCTTGACTATCAAGGGTGGTAGCCCCTACCTCCTCTTCATAAAATAGCTCATGAATACGATCGAGTTTGTAAATGTCGTTGAGCACTAAAAACAATCCATACATGATAATCTCCTCCTTTTTATATCCACGCTCTTCAAAAGTCTTTTTTAGTATCATCCTTTTTTGGCGTTTCTTACTTTGCCTTTTTGAACCTTAAATTCTGTCCAATATCCAGTTTAATGTATCTTCCATCACATGAGCTTTCATCTCTTCGTTGAGTATTTCGTGGTAGGCTTCTGGATAAATTTTGATCATCTTATCACTGGACTGGATGGTATCGTAAAACCACTGAGATACTTCTGGTTTGATAATATGGTCTTCTGCTCCATGCAAGATTAAACACGGCAGATTAAAATTCTCTTTATTTTTGACTAATTCATTCATTCCTTCAATTAAAAATTGGTAATATAAACTAGCTGTTGCTTTTTTAAACACCATGGGGTCATTGCGATAAGTTTCTACCACTTGAGGATCTTTGGATATCCACTTGGATAAATCATTAGCTATAAGCGTATCTTTCTTTATTTTGTTTAGATTAGTGACTAACCACTTTTTGATCCCTTTCATAGAGGGATTATAATGAGTCGCCGCCCCTGATAAAATTTGACCTTTTAACTCACCACCATGAATTAAACCATAATGAACAGCAATAAATCCGCCCATACTATGACCTAGCATAAATATGGGTAAATGAGGAAATTCATTTTTGGCCATTTCTACTATTTTATGTAAGTCTTTGATGTAATTTTCATAACTGACTAGGTGGCCTACTTTACCACCACTTTTCCCATGTCCTCGATTATCGAATCGATACACTCCCATGTTTTGATTCATGAAAAACTCAGCTACGTGATTATAGCGTTGATGGTGCTCCGCAAATCCATGGACAATCACCAGTATTGCTTTAGGGTCGTTAGGAATATCTTTTTTAAACCATAATAATGTGCCATCAAAGGACGCCAACCGATTAGTTGTGTTTTTCATACCTCTTCCTCCATTTTTCGAAAAAAGTGCTTGCACCAAATACTGTGCCCTCAATAGGGTTCTTGGATTTTGATCCTTTGCTAGAGATACAACAGCATCTTCCCTGCTGACTATCAAGGATGAAATAGTGTCCTCTCTGCTTAGTATTTAGAGAGGATAAAACCGTATCCTCGCTGCTTAGTATTTAGACCCTTTGTTTTTTTAAAATTAAAATGAAACAAAGGGTCACATAATGCGCGACTCGGATACGTGTTTTATCCTTTAATAAGCTGAAGTCAAAGCAAAGAGTCACGTAATGCGCGAATCGTCAACAGGACTCT
>SKID01000138.1 GCA_007116605.1 Tissierellia bacterium | reverse complement strand
TGTCTTAAAGCGTTATGGAGTGGTGAAACACATTCGAGGACAATTATCTTTTAATCAAAAAGATCTAATCATTGATAAAGTCAGTCATAGTGTGACAAAAAAAACAAAAATAGTGGAGCTCACCCCGGCAGAATACAAGATACTTGTTTTTCTTGTTGAAAATGCGGGTCAAAGTTTTACAAGAGAACATATCATTCAAAAAGTCTTTGGAGATGATTTTGAAGGATATGATCGAACCATTGATGCCCATATAAAAAATCTTCGTAAAAAAATAGAGGACAATCCTAAAAATCCAACCTATGTCAAGACAGTCTTTGGATTTGGTTATAAATTCCAAGGAGGCTTAGATGCAGATGATACGACAGCGCCTTAGAACACGCACGCTAATTTACTTCATGGCAATGGCGGTGATTATGATCTTGTTATTTTACTTTTTAACAACTCAAATCACTAGTCGGATATTCGAAAACTATAAAATTGAAGGGACTAGGGATAGGGATCTCCAGTATGGTGAAATGATTGAAAATCTTCTATTAGAAGGCTATAGCACCTCACAATTAAGGAGAATTATGACCACCTATACACGTCAAGATTCAGTTTATTTAAGACTGATCGATATGCAAGGGCGTGTTATTTGGGACTTAAATCGTTTAGCTGGTACTCTTGGTCATATGCAAATGGGACATGGTCATACAGGAGCTACTTTAGAAACTCAACTAGATTTTGTCAAAATCCCTATTGTTATTGACCAAAATCAAATAGCCGTTTTAGAAATTGGTAGACCAGAGCAATTGTTTTTTACAGATCAAGACTTAATGTTTAAAGAATCATTGCAGAGAGGGCTATGGGTTATTTCAGGACTATCTCTTGTCATCATAATTGGGTTAAGTTTTTTGTTTTCAAAAAAACTTTCCAAACCAATTATAGAAATACGAGAAACAGCCAATCAAATAAAAATGGGAAGATATAATGGGCAACAGCCTCAATCATATAAAATCCTTGAAATTCATGAGTTAGACCAGACGATTCGACAACTGGCTGAAAATTTAAAAATGCAAGAAAATCTGCGTACTAGATTGACTCACGATATCTCTCATGAATTAAGAACACCCCTCAATATTATGCAAAACCAAATAGAAGCGATGATAGATGGTGTTTGGGACGTGACACCCCAAAGATTAGAGCAATGTCATGATGAGATTCTGAGATTAACCCATTTAGTCAATGATTTAAATCAACTAGCAGAACTCCAGTCCTACCAATTAACTCTAAACAAAACAAAGGTTGATTTCAAACAATTGCTTAAAGATATGGCAATTAAATTTGAAGGACAGTTAAAAGCAAAGTCAATTCAACTGAATATTGAAACACCAGAAGATCCAATAATGTTACAAGGGGATAAATTAAAGCTCCAACAGATTATGATCAATTTACTATCCAATAGTATTAAGTTCACAGAAAAGCATGGCATCATTAATGTGAGGCTAAAACAATATCAAAAATACTATGAATTACAAATTGAAGATAATGGGATTGGTATCGAGCAAAAAGACATAGACTATATATTTGAACGCTTTTATCGTGCTGAGAATTCTAGAAGCAGGCAAACAGGTGGGGCAGGATTAGGGCTGTCTATAGTCAAAGGACTTGTAGAGGCCCATGGAGGTGAAATTGCCATATCCAGTCAAATCGGTCAAGGGACTCTTGTGACTTTGCAGTTGCCATCTTAACGACATCTGAACCCAAAGGCGCTCTTTTGCTGTCTTGCGCTTTTTGTGTTGTAATTGTATAAAAGATGGCATAAAATAGAAGCATCAATGATGACTATCAGGGAGGCTTCAATATGACAGACAAAAAAACCATATTTAGCGGAATACAACCCTCAGGGGCATTAACACTAGGCAACTACTTAGGGGCTATCAAAAACTGGACCAGCATGCAAGAAGACTACCAATCCATTTTTTGTGTCGTAGACTTACATGCCATTACGGTCCCAAAAGAACCGAAAGACTTAAGAAAAAATACGTTAGAAGTATTAGCCAATTATATAGCTGCGGGATTAGACCCAGACAAAGCCATTTTGTTTGTACAATCTCATGTACCAGCCCACGCAGAATTAGCCTGGGTACTGGATTGTTTTGCTTATTTTGGAGAACTCAGTCGCATGACTCAATTTAAAGATAAATCACAAAAACAAGTCGGCAATATTAATGCAGGTCTCTTTAATTATCCAGTGTTAATGGCGGCAGATATTCTATTATACAATACAGATTTAGTCCCAGTAGGGGAAGATCAAAGACAACATCTAGAGTTAGCTAGGGACATTGCTCAAAGGTTTAATAACCGATTTAGTCCTACCTTTGCTGTTCCAGAACCTTATATCAGTAAGATCGGGGCTAAAGTGATGAGCTTACAGGACCCCACTAGCAAAATGTCAAAATCAGATGACAATCAAAATAGCTATATCCTATTGAGTGATGATGATGATACTATTAGAAGAAAATTTAAAAGAGCTGTCACCGATTCAATAGGGGTGGTTAATTATTCAGAAGATCAGCCTGGCGTCAAAAATATGATTGATATGATGGCTAAAATTTCGGGTAGATCAGTAGAATCGATTACAGAAGATTATCTAGGGCAAGGATATGCTAAATTAAAAGAAGACACAGCGGAAGTGGTGATTCAAGAAATTGCACCCATAAGAGAAGAAGCGACTCGTCTTTTACAAGATAAAAAATATTTAGAGACCATATATCAAAAAGGTGCTGATCGAGCAGAAGCCATTGCTATGAAAATGTTACGGAAAGTATATAAAAAAGTAGGATTTGTGCCAAGACGATAGGTTGTGGCATTGACACAAGACTGATATTTTGCTAATATAACGTATAGTGTATACGAAATGCAACGACGAAGAGGAGTAAGCATTTAAACTTTTAGAGAATGAGGTTCATCGGCTGAAAAACCTCATAAGTCTATGAATGCTGAAGGTAGCTTCTGAGCAAATTACCTGAGTTGAGTAAGGTAATTCGGCCTAGCCGTTATCCTATTAAGAGCCAATTGGAAATAAGGTGGTACCGCGGGTTTTCTCGTCCTTTGAGAAGATTCGCGTTTTATTTTTTGAAAACGAGGAGTGAACAAGATGTTTCAATTACTTATGATTGCGTCAATTGTCTCAAGCCCACAAGGTGGGAGCATCATGTATCGCATGGGAACAGGTCTATTATTGTTAGGCATGATCATTGTCTTTGGTTCCGATCAGTTATTCAAAAGAAAAAAAATTCAAGAATTACAAACCCTACTAAAAGTTAAGCTAGTAGGCTTAGCCGTCACAGTAGCAGGAGTATTGTTGTTGATTTATTATTTTTAAGCCATTGGAAGAAAAATATAATTTACAAGAGGAGTGAAATAAATGGAAAACATCCCAAAAGTATATCAACCCAAAGAATTTGAAGAAAAAATTTATAAAATGTGGGAAGAGGAAGGTCATTTTAGAGCCAATCCTAATCCAGATAAAAAACCATTTACCATAGTGATTCCACCTCCCAATATTACGGGACAGTTGCACATGGGGCATGCCTTGGACCATACCTTACAAGATATCCTGATACGGTGGAAAAGAATGCAAGGGTTCGAAGCTTTATGGCTGCCGGGAAGTGACCATGCCAGCATTGCTACAGAAGTAAAAGTGGTAGAAAGACTAAAAGAGCAAGAAGGAAAAACTAAAGACGAAATTGGAAGAGAAGCCTTTTTAGAAAAAGCTTGGCAGTGGAAAGAAGAATTTGGTGGACGCATTACAGATCAAATGCGAAAGCTAGGGGATTCCTGTGACTGGGAAAAAGAACGATTTACCATGGATGAAGGATGCTCCAAAGCAGTTACAGAAGTCTTTGTAAAGCTTTATGAAAAAGGATTGATTTATAGAGGCAATCGCATTATCAACTGGTGTCCAGATTGTCTTACTTCTATTTCTGATGCAGAAGTAGAGCACGAAGATAAAAAAGGCAATTATTATCATGTTAAATATCACTTTGTTGATGAACCAGAAGCTTATTTAGTAATAGCCACTACTCGACCAGAAACCATCTTTGGAGATACAGCCGTAGCTGTTCATCCTGAGGACGAGAGATATCAACAATACATTGGGAGAGAAGTATTCATCCCAACAACTCAGCGCAAAATAAGGGTTTTAGCAGACGAATACCCAGATATGACAAAAGGCACAGGTGCTTTAAAAGTAACGCCAGCTCATGATCCCAATGATTTTGAAATTGGATTACGTCATGATTTACAACAATTATCTTGTATGAATGAAGATGGCACCATGAATCAAGAAGCAGGAATTTACGAAGGAATGGATCGATATACCTGCAGAAAAGCCTTTGTCAAAGAACTAGAAGAAAAAGGATTCTTAGTTAAAATTGAAGAAACAGACCATGCAGTAGGAGAGTGTTATCGATGTAGCACCGTCATTGAACCCCGATTATCTGAACAATGGTTTGTAAAAATGGAACCCTTGGCCAAACCAGCAATTACAGCAG
>SKID01000212.1 GCA_007116605.1 Tissierellia bacterium | reverse complement strand
TTAATCACTTCATATAGTGGGAAAAAATTGGTTTCAACCGATAGTTTGGATACTTCAATGCTTTCTTCAGCTTTGATACCCCATCCTGTGAGACATGGATTATAAACATGGATATAAGCTAGCCCTTCTTCTTGTTTTTCCATAGCCTTCTCAACTTTTTTTACCATGTCTGGAATATAGGCTGGGCTACATGTAGCCATATATGGAATATCATGCATCGCCATAATCATAGGAAAGTCTTTTTTGTGCTGATTCTTGCCACCTCTACCTTGAGCACTTACCGGTGTCGTAGAAGTCCATGAGTATCTGGTTGTTGAAGAGCTTCTTTGATACCCTGTGTTCATATAGCCTTCATTATCGTAGCATATGTAAATAATTTTATCCCCTCTTTCAGCAGCGCCTGATAAACATTGCATGCCAGCATCTGTTGTTGCCCCATCTCCTGCAAAAGCCACCACATTAACCTTTCGTCCCATTCTTTCATAATGAAGCTTAACACCTGCAAGCATAGATGCTGGATTGTCTAAAAGAGGAAAAAAAACCGGGCATTTAGCACCTGACTTCATATCCCATCCAACAACACCCACACCTCCCATACACCCAGGTGGAACTGCTAAAATTGTTTCAGGTCCTAAAATTTGGAGACATCTTCGCAATGTTAATTCCACATTACATCCAACACATGCTGATATTCCTGGTGAAATCATATCTTCTCTACTATTAAGTTTATCTACTAAGTTCATCTTTAGCCTCCTTATTCTCTTGTTAACCAAATGGTTTCTTTACTCTCGGAAGCATGACATATGGTTTCAATGGCTTCTATCATCATGTCTAAAGTTAAATCTTCTCCACCTAATCCACCTATAAACGGTATTGACGGCATAAATTGACCACTTTCATAGAGAGCTGATTTAATTTCTTGGTAAATGACACCGGTATTCCAACCAAAGGAAACATTCCGATCAACCACACCAAAAGCCTTTACTTTTGATAATGCTTCTATTATTTTTGACTTTGGAAATGGTCTTAACACTCTCAGTTTAACCAATCCAATAGATTTACCATTTTGTCTAGCGAAGTCAACTGCTTCTTTTGCAGCACCTGTCATGGAACCCATTGTAATAATTGCATACTCCGCATCTTCCATTCGATAAGATTCAATCAATCCACCATAGCTTCTACCAAAAAGACTTTCAAATTCTTTATCTGTTTCTTCAATGACTTGTAGCGCATTTTGTTGAGCCTCTAGATGTAAATACCGATAATTCATTAATAATTCACCATTAGTCAGTGGATCTACCGCCATGGGTCTTGAGGGATCTAGAATAATATGGTTAGGTTGATATCGACCTAAAAAAGCATCTACTTTCTCTTGTTCAGGAATAAACACTTTTTCTGTCATATGCGACAAATAAAATCCATCGTAGCAAATATTGATCGGTAACAAAACACCTTCATTTTCTGCTATTTTATATGCTTGAATCATCATATCCATAATTTCTTGATTATCTTCTACATATATTTGTAGCCATCCTGAGTCTCTTACCGATATTGAGTCTTGAGGTCCTCCCCACACCGTTTGTGGTGAAATCATTTCTCTATTTACAATAGCCATCACAATAGGGAGTCTCAACGTGGATGCTCGAAAATAAGGCTCATACATTAAAGCAAGTCCTTGAGATGAAGTAGCGGTAAAAGTTCTCGCTCCCGCTAAAGAGGCACCTGTCACCATGCTCATAGCTGTCAGTTCTGATTCAACCTCACTCATAGCACTTTCCAACACACCATCAGCCACAAACTGAGTTAAGTATTCGACTACAGGCGTCTGTGGTGTAATAGGATATGCCGCAATCACATCAGGTTTTGCCAAAGAAGCACCAATTGCTGCAGCCCTGTTTCCATTCATAACATCAAAAGATTGCATTATTTCTCCACCTCCGGTACCATTTCTATTGCATCAGGAGGACATCCATGTGCACATATGCCACATCCTTTACAATAGCTATAACTAATTGTAAACTGTCCGTCTTTTTTTGATATGGCGTTAACAGGACAATGTAATAAACAGTATCCACACTTAACACATTTTTCTTGACTTAATACAGGTTTTTTTATACGCCAATCCCCTGTATTGATGGTATGAATCCCGTCTCCACCAACAGGTGCGATGTATTTTGTTTTAAATTTCATCTAGCGATTCCTCCTTACTGATTATAAGTTAGTGACTTTTGCGTCTTGAAAGCCTCTCATCACTGCTTGCCTATTTTTCTCTCCCCACAGTTCCCCTGCTTTGTCCATAACACGGTCTAAACTCACCCATCCCGTTCCCTTGATGAGTGCACCTAACATAACTGTATTCGTAATCGCATTATTAAGAATTTCCATCGCAATGCTATTGGCATCGACTGTGACAATCGTTTTCACTTTAGGGTCTATATTTAGTTGTTTTGGATCTAAGGCAGTATTTATTACAAAAATACCATTTTCTCTGATCCCTTCAAAAACATCCACTGCCTTCATTAACGTGGGATCCATGACTACCACAGCATGAGGTTTGTACACTCTGTTTTTCGGTCTTATAGGATCTTGTGATATTCTCAAATAAGCAGTCACAGGGGCTCCTTGTCTCTCAAATCCAAAAAAAGGAATTGAGTTCGCATAAATACCATCCATCACCGCTGCATAAACAAGTGACTCTGCTGCCTTAACTGTCCCTAGACCTCCTCGTCCATGCAATCTGATTTCTTTAATTTCATTCATCTTAATCCCTCATTTCTATTGATTTTATCTCTTAATATACTGGCTCTGTGACCGAACAACTTCTTCTTTTCCATGCTCATATGCTATACAGCCTCCCTTGATTGTCATAATAGGCCATCCTTGAAGCTCCCATCCATCATAGAGGGAAAAATCTGATCGACTTTTCAGATTACTCGCATTGACAGTTTGTTTCATATTCAAATCTATGATGACAATATCTGCATCACTCCCCACCTTTATTGCACCCTTTTGAGGATAGACGCCAAATAATTCAGCTGGATTTTTAGTCATTTTAGTTATTATATTTTCTATGGGTATTTTTCTAGCAATGACTCCTTCATGGAGCATCACCGGCAAATGGGTTTCCACTGCTGGATAACCAGGCATGACTTCCCATAAACTACTTGCATGGGCATTTTTTTCATTTATTGTCATCGTCACATTATCTGTTCCTATGGTGTCAATCGTATCGTTTTTAATAGCCTCCCATAATGCATCCAAGTCCTCTTTTTTTCTAAAAGGTGGCTCCATCTTAATGATAAAACTGCTAGTGCTTTCATTATGGATAGATAAATAAGGTGACGTTGTTTCAACATGAACAAAACCATTGTCTTTTTTAATTTTCGCTAATGTTTTCGCTGCTCCTTTAGATGATAAATGCACTAAGTATACGTGTACTCCCATTTTTTTTGCAAAGTAACTCAAGCGAATGGAAGCTTCTTCTTCAGCCATGTCTGGGTGTGTGTCTGTCCAATCCTTAATACTTGCCCCTTCTTTTTTGTCAGTTTGTACTTGCTTTGTACCTCTTCTAACAAGCTCTCTATTTTCAGTATGTACACAAATCAGTGCTGGTTTTCCTGCATTTTTAATTTCTTCAAAAACATCTAACATATAGCCATCACCAACATCTTCAATAATACCCGGAATACCATTCATATATAGCTTGAAGGAAGTGATGCCATAGTTTTCAATTAATGCCTTAATTTCATTTTTTTGATCATCTCCATGAATAACACAATGAGGTATAATATCAACAAATGATTTTTCTTGTATATAAGAAGCCAATTGTGGAAAGGTCTGTTGATGTGTGCTATTTGAAGCTATGAAACACCCTAAAGTCGTCACTCCACCAGCAATAGCCGCTCTTGTCTCTGTTTCTATTTCAACTTCAAAAGGATTAAATAGACCTAGATGAACATGAGGATCAATAATACCTGGCGAAACATACTTGCCTTCAGCATGGACGATTCTTTTGCCTGCAATTAATTTTTCTGATATTTTTGCAATTTTACCATCCTTAATTCCTATGTTCGTTTTTAGCACACCAAATTCTGGGAAAACCACTTGTCCTCCCAAGATGACTAAATCGTATTCCGTTAATGGTTTTTCATCTTTGGCTAATTCTATTTTACTGTCATTAGGTAAGACCTCTTTATTAATTTGTGCTAAAAAACTTTTCGGTCCAACACCAACACTATTCTGATCCACCGCCTTTTTAACAGATTGACTCATGGTCTCACTTTTTTGCTGTTCGTTCATTTTTTGTATGTATTTTTGATAGTAATCTCTTGACATACTTTCACCTACCTTTGCCATCTTAATTAAAATACTATTAACTTAGAATAACATGTATAAATCTACATTTCTGTAAAACACCTTACACTTGCTCTGCCTTTTTGTATACTTCTGTCACGAACTTGTTTTTCTTTGTATAATTTGTACCATATGCACCTATAATAATCATCATGGCACCCACATAATGGTACCAATGCAATACTTCGTTTA
>SKID01000269.1 GCA_007116605.1 Tissierellia bacterium | reverse complement strand
GAGTCTCTTGTTAAGAAACCTGCTTTTTTAAGGATCGGTCTTAAATCTATATCTGCTTCTAATAAAGCTCTAGAGATTCCATGTCTAACAGCTCCTGCTTGACCTGTATATCCACCGCCTTTAACAGTACAAATCACGTCATATTTATCAATGGTGTCTGTAATCATTAATGGCTCTTTTAAAATAACTTTTAATGTCTCAAAGTTAAAATAATTATCAATATCTCTCTCGTTTATTGTTATTTTGCCTGTGCCAGGTGTTAAAAACACTCTTGCTACTGCATTTTTTCTTCTACCTGTTCCATAATATTGAGCTTTCATCATATCCTCCTTTCTGTTACGCCTCATATACTTCTGGTTTCTGAGCCTGATGTTGATGTTCAGAACCTGCATATACTCGAAGTTTCTTTAGCATTTGTCTACCTAGCCTATTTTTTGGAAGCATTCCTTTAATCGCTAAATAAACTGCTTGTTCAGGAGATTTACTCATGAAATCTCTATATGTCATTTCTTTTAGACCACCTGGATGTCCAGTATGATGTCTTCTCATCTTTTGGTCTAATTTCTTACCTGTAAGTACCACTTTTGCACAGTTTACTATTACAACATGATCACCTGTATCTACGTGAGGCGTATACACTGGCTTGTGTTTACCTCTTAATAATGTTGCAACTTCCGTTGCCAATCTACCCAATGTCTTTCCTTCGGCATCAATTACATACCATTTTCTTTCTACATCATTAGGCTTAGCCATGTAAGTTCTCATAGCTTTCCCTCCTTATTTTCATCTTTAAGTCAATTTATTTCAGATAAGAACACCGGGGCAGGAATTCTTATTTGCATACACTAAGACATTTTATATGAGTCAGCTTAATAAGTCAAGGATTTTTTTGTTTTTTAGTTGTTTTAGAAAATCATCCATCTCATCTAGCTCGTAATAAACCTGTGCTAAGATTAAACCTTCCGGATTAGCAGTTGGACCTGCATTTTTTCTTTCTTTGCTTTCAATGATTATCGGTATGTCTTTTGGACTTATTTTGCTTCTACCAACTTCTATTAATGTTCCAACCATTGTTCGTACCATTTTATAGAGAAAGCCATTACCTGTAACCACGAAAGCCATAAGATTATTTTGCTCCAATACTCTAAAATCAATAATGTTACGAACATAGGATCCTGGATCAGACCCTTTTGACGTAAAAGCTGAAAAATCATGCTCTCCCAAAAAATACTTTATGCCTTGGTCTATCCCTTGTATATTTAATGGATATGTAATCTTTGTTGAAAAGCGACTTAATATCAAGTTGTCAACTTCTCCTATATTAATAATATATAAGTAAGTTTTTCCTATAGCGTCATATCTTGCATGAAAATTTAATGGTGCTGTGCAAACATTTTTAATCCTAATGTCTTTCGGAAGTTTAGCATTTAATGCTCTTTGAATACGATGAGGCTCTAGTAATATTGATGTTTTAAAATTAACGATTTGATTAAGACTATGAACTCCCGCATCTGTTCTTCCAGAGCCTATCAAATGTATTTTTTCTTTAAATAATTCATAATATCTATCTTGGATAGTAGCCTGTATGGAAGATTCTTTGTTTTGAATCTGCCATCCACAATAGGCGGTTCCTTCATAAGATACAGTCATTTTTATATTTCTCATAAGCATTGCCTTCTAAAAATATACTCTTGAAGCGATCACTGTTGCAAAATATATTGAAGCAATCATCATCGCCATGTAATCTATTTTTATAATACGAAGTGCTCTCATGCGCGTTCGATGATCTCCACCTCGATAACATCTTGCTTCCATAGCCATTGCTAGCTCGTCCGCTCTTCTAAAAGCACTTACAAATAAAGGCACTAATAGTGGCACTAAACTTTTTGCCCTTCTTATCAAATTACCACTTTCAAAATCTGCTCCTCTTGCTTTTTGAGCTTTCATAATTTTCTCTGTTTCTTCCATTAATGTGGGAATAAATCGAAGGGCTATGGTCATCATCATAGCCAATTCATGTGCAGGTAACCCTATTTTTTTAAAAGGATTTAAAAGGCTTTCGATACCGTCTGTTAATAATATAGGTGATGTTGTGAGAGTCAACATTGATGTTCCTATAATTAATAGCACTAAACGGATAGCCATAAATCCAGCTTGACGTATCCCTTCTCGCGTTATATTAAACGGTCCTAGTTCATAAATAATCTCACCTGGGGTCATCAACAAATTGATGAAAAAAGTAATCGCAATAATCACCAGTATTGGTCTAATTCCTCTAATCACCATTTTAATCGGAACTTTCGATAGCCCTATAATTAATCCTAAAAAAGCTACTACAAGGATATAGGCTAAAAATTGATTGATTAAGAACAAAGAAACAATATAAAACATTGTAATCATTATTTTTACTCTTGGATCTAAGTCATGTATCACGGAATCTACAGGATAATGTTGTCCAATTGTAAGATTTTTAAGCATTTAAGCCACCTCTAATTCCATGTAAAATTGCATTTGTTGCCTCTTCTACTGTTAGCGCTTCACTTGATATCATCAATCCATTTTTATTCAGAGCTGTCAATAAATCTACGACTTGTGGTACACCTAAGCCAATCCTTTTTAATTCTTCTGAATGACTATATACCTCTTTTGGTGTTCCTTGCATGTGGATTTTTCCTTGGTACATCACATAGACATATTTGACTAGGCGAGCAATATCTTCCATGCTATGAGACACTAATACGATAGTCATTTTGTTTTCATGTAGTTTTCTAATATTATCTAGAATTTCATTGCGTCCTGCTGGGTCTAATCCTGCCGTCGGTTCATCTAATACCAAATAATCTGGCTTCATAGCTAATACGCCAGCGATGGCAACTCGTCTTTTTTGTCCTCCACTTAAATCAAAGGGAGACTTATCTTTAATCATTTCGTAGTCAAATCCAACAAGTTCTAAAGCATTCTTGACTCTTTGTTTGACTTCCTCAGGATTAAGGTCCAAATTAATAGGCCCATACGCCACATCTTTATAAACTGTTTCTTCAAAAAGCTGATATTCAGGGTATTGAAACACCAATCCTACTTTTTGTCTTATTTTTTTTAGCTTTAGATTTTTATCTTTGATGTTTTGTCCATCAATCAATACAGTGCCTTTTTGTGGCAAAATCAGTCCATTGAAATGCTGTATTAATGTTGATTTTCCTGAACCTGTATGTCCAATAATTCCTACAAAATCCCCATTTTTAATTTCCATACTTACATTGTCAATAGCTTTTGTTTCAAAAGGCGTCCCCTCACCGTAATAAAATGATAAGCCTTCTATTATTATTGGCATAGCGCCTCCACTAATTCCTCAATTGATATAATATCTTTTGATAATGGAATTCCTTGTTCAATCAAGTTATGTGCTACTTCTGTGACTTGCGGAACATCTAACCCAAACGACTTAATTCTTTGCACATTTGAAAATACTTCTTTAGGTGTTCCTTGTAAGTGTATTTTTCCATCATCCATGACAACCACTCTTTTTGCTTTAACCGCTTCATCCATGAAATGGGTAATCAAAATCACTGTCTTGCCTTCATCTTGATTAAGTTTAGTGATTGTCTCAATGACTTCTTTTCTCCCTGAAGGATCCAGCATCGCTGTGGGTTCATCTAAAATAATACAGTCTGAATTTAATGCTAATACACCTGCAATCGCAATTCTTTGCTTTTGACCTCCTGATAATAAATGAGGTGGTCTTCTTCTAAATTCATACATATCTACCACTTTTAAAGCATCATCCACTCTTTTTCTAATTTCAAGGGGTTCAACCCCTTGATTTTCTGGTCCAAAAGCAACATCTTCTTCCACAATGGTCGCTACCAATTGATTATCTGGGTTTTGAAAAACCATGCCTGCTGACTGTCGAATATCCCACAGTTTATCATCGTCTTGAGTATTCATGCCTTTTACCCAAATTTGACCTTCTGTCGGCAATAATAAAGAATTAATAAGCTTTGCTAAAGTAGATTTACCAGATCCATTATGGCCTAATATGGCCACAAACTCACCTGGCATAATATCTAAACTCACTTTATCTAATGCCGGTTTATCTTCAGGGTTATATTTAAAAGTTACCTCTTTAATTTTTATTATTGGTTCCATAATTATCTCCATCTTTATTGTCTGAAGCTTTGACGAAATTTGCATTCTTAAACGGAAGACTATCGATTCTTTTTACTTTATCCGTTTATCTGATGACTAACTGCACTAAGGCACCTATGCAATATAATTCACTTACATCGTTCCTAGATAACACGACAAATGAGACCTCATCCCATTAGACCTACTATCTAGTCATCTCATCTAATATTCTTATTCTAAAAATAGGTAAAGGATTAAGCAGACGCGCGTGCTGCTTAATCCTTGCTGATTATACTAATTCGATGATTACCATCTCAGCACCATCGCCTCTGCGTGGTCCCAGTTTTAGAATTCGAGTGTATCCACCGTTTCTATCTTCATACTTTGGTGCTATTTCTTCAAAAAGTTTATAGACCACATTTT
>SKID01000143.1 GCA_007116605.1 Tissierellia bacterium | reverse complement strand
CATTAAGGTAATCAAGATGCATTCTTAAGGCATAAATCAAAGCCACATCATGCCCACTTAATCCAAGGGCTTCTAAAGATATGACTTGAAAGTGATCTAAAATTTGTTGATTAACTTGGTCATCTAAGGGTTGATTCTTAAAGTCTAAAATTAGAGGCGGAGTCATTGTGTCCATATTGAAATGGAGTGTGGCTAATTCTTTGAAAAAATCTTTATTAGTGATAATCTCTGAAGGCTGTATCTTTTGTATTTCCTGATATAAATCTAAAAGGTTTTTATCTTTAGAGGCATCAGAAAAATGACATCCATAAATTTCACCTGTAGAAACATCTCCATAAGAAAAACCACATTGATTTTTGTGAAAATACACACAGGCTAAATAGTTATTATTTTTCTCATCAAGTAACTGATCGTCAATGACTGTTCCGGGTGTTATCACACGTACCACTTCTCTTTTAACGATTTGATTACCTGTAGGCTCTTCCACTTGTTCACAAATCGCTACTTTAACGCCATGACCAATGAGTTTTGCAATGTATTGACTCGCTGCATGATGAGGAACCCCGCACATGGGGGCTTTATTTTCTAATCCACACTCTCTTGCTGTTAAAGTAATATCGAGTATTTCTGAAGCTTTAATGGCATCATCAAAAAACATTTCATAGAAATCACCTAATCTGAAAAACAAAATACTATCTGGATATTTTTGTTTAATTTGCATATATTGTTGCATCATTGGCGTTAATTTACCCATTTTACACCTCTTCTTAAATAAGATTACCTTCCATATACCATGTTCGTGCCTTTGTAATATGAACCTTGACCACTTGACCAATTAAGGAGGCATCCCCTTTAAAATGGACTAATCGATGGCATTCTGTACGCCCTGTTAAATAGTCAGGCTTATTTTTGCTCACATCATCCACTAATACGGTATAATCATGGCCAATACACGCTTTATTATTGGATTCAAAAATTGGGTATAAAGTTTTAAGTAACCGATCAAACCGTTCATGTTTAATGGTATCTGGGATTTGATCCTCCCTTTTACCTGCAGATGTTCCGGGTCTGACAGAATAGATAAATGTAAAAGCCGCATCAAATCTAACTTGTCGAACCAAGGCTAAGGTTTCTTCAAAATCTTCTTCAGTTTCCCCAGGAAAACCAACAATAAAATCCGTAGAAAAAGAAAGATTAGGAATTTCTCTTTTAGCTTTTTCAACAAAGGCTAAATAGTCTTCTTTTGTGTATTTACGATTCATTTCTTTTAAGACTTTACTACTCCCTGATTGAACAGGCAAATGAATATGGTTACAAACTTTATTACAATCTTTAATAGCAGCTATAAAATCATCGTTTACATCTTTGGGATGGGAAGTCATATAACGAATTCTTTCAAGACCAGAGATTTCATTGAGTTCTCTAAGTAAATCTGGGAAAAAATAGCTACCTTGCAAATCATTGCCATATGAGTTCACATTTTGTCCTAACAAGGTTATTTCTTTGTATCCAGAATTAGCAAGTTCAGTCACTTCATCAATGATATCTTGTCTATTACGACTGCGTTCTCTACCTCTCGTGTAAGGGACCACACAATAAGCACAGAAATTGTTACATCCATACATAATATTGACAAATCCTTTATGATGAAATTTTCTAACCTTAGGAATCGCTTCAATCAAATCATCACTATTTTCTTCAATAGCGATAATCTTTTTTTGGCTTTGGGTAATATCATAAAGCAATTCTGGCAGTTGATCATAAGTGTTTGTGCCAAAAACCAGATCAATAAAAGGATACTTTGTCAAAATCTTTTCTCTAATTTCCTGATTTTGGGGAATGCATCCACAGACTGCAATAATAGTATTTGGATTTAAGCGCTTAACTTTTTTCACTTCACCTAATTTGCCATATAATTTGTTTTCAGCATTTTCTCTAATCAGGCAAGTATTAAAAATAATTAAATCTGCTTGGTCTCGCTGGGATATTTCGACATAACCTTCAGTATTTAATAGACCGCAAATTTTTTCAGAATCGTATTCATTCATTTGACAGCCAAAAGTTTCAATATAATATGTTTTGCTCATTTAATCACCTATCATTTTAAAGTCATTCAACCATAAAAAAGTTGCTAGTGGTTAACTAACAACTTTAAATGGCTTGTTTCAGTAATTAAGCTTTATCTTGATTAAACAGATCGCCGATGGTAAAGCTGTCATCACCGAGAGTATAACTGGTAACTTTCTCTTCTTGTGCTTCTTTTTTCTTTGACTCTTCTTGCTCAATAATCATTGTCAATTTAATAGATTTAGTTTTGCGATTAATATCAGTAATTTTACATTCTACTTCTTGATCTTTTTCTAAAATTTGAGCAGGTGTGCGGAGTCTGTCTTTAGAAACTTTATTTGTAGGAACAAAACCTTCGATTTCTTCAGCTAACTCAACAGTCACGCCTTCAACAGTCATACTTTTGACAATACCCTTAACCACATCAAATCGTTTTAGATTTTTAGTGTACTTCACAAAAGGATCTTCTGTCAACTGCTTCACGCCTAGTGATAATCTTTCTTTTTTAGTGTCAATATTTAATATCTTCACTTCAATCTCTTCACCTGTTTTTAAAACATCTTGTGGATGTTTCACCATATCCCATGAAATATCTGATACATGTAATAAACCTTGAACGTTGTCAATTTCAACAAAAGCTCCAAAATCAGTGAGGGTAACAATTTTACCTGTAACGATTTCGCCTTCTTTGTGATTATCCACAAACATTTCAAAAGGACGTTTCAAAGTAGATTTTAGACTTAAAGACATACGGCGTTTTTCCACATCTTTCTTTAAGACTTTAACAGTAATCAAGTCTCCTTCTTTAAGCACTTCTGAAGGGTGTTTGATACGATTCCAAGAAATCTCATTAATATGTAATAATCCTTCTACACCGTTAATTTCAACAAAAGCACCAAAATCAGCTAAACGATTAACTTTTCCTTCATAGACTTCTTTTGTGTCAATCCCTTCCCAAGCTTCAACTTCTTTAGCTTTTGCTGCTTCAACTTCTAAAACTTTTTTGGAGAAAATAAGCTTGTTGCGATTGTTTTTCATTTTCGCTTCGATGATACGAACTTCTAACATTTGACCGACATAATCACTAGGTGTGACTTTGCTTCTTCCCATAGATAAATGAGATCCTGGAATAAAACCACTAAATCCTTTGAACATGGCTACAACGCCACTATCATTGGCTTTAACCGCCTTAACAGTTACAGTTTCACCTTTGTTAAACTGCTCTACAATTTCGTCCCAGTTGTTTTGTTGCTCAAACTCTTTACGAGAAAGGACCACATTGCCATCATCATTGGCATTGTTTGCAACAACAGCTTCTATTTCGTCGCCTACATTTAAGATGGTTGTTAAATCTTCAACCGCCTCCATTGTGTAATCCTCTTTTGTGATGATTCCATCCGCTTTGTAACCGAAATTGACTAAAGCTTTGTCGCTTTCTACGAGAATTACAGTGCCTTTTATTTGTTTCCCCGGATAGATTTTGATAAATTCGAACCCTTCTAAGAGTTCATGCATTTGATTCTTTTCTGACATTAAAAATAACCTCCTCAACGATCTGTGATGGGGTTGATGCCCCCGCTGTGATGCCAAGTTTTTTAGAATTTTTTATTAAATTATAAGGAATGTCTTTAGAGTTTTCAATCCAAAAGGTCTGCTCGCAGATTTCCTTACTAATTTCATACAGTTTTTTTGTGTTAGAGCTTTGCTTACCACCAATAATTAAGATGCTATCGCATTCTCTTGCCAAGCGTTGAACAGCATCTTGTCGCAATTCAGTAGCATGACATATTGTGCTGTTTAATATAATATCATCATTTGAGTGATTTTTAAAGTATTCTTTTATAACTTTGTAATCATTTGTGTTATAAGTCGTTTGAAAAACGATGGCTTGTTTTTTCATATGTCTAAATTCTGAAGATAAATAGGCTTGGAGATTTTTAAAAACAGCTACCGGCTGATGACACCACCCAACAATGCCTTGTACTTCAGGATGGCTAGGATTTCCAAATACGATTATATTATAATCATCATTGCAGTACTTTTCAACAATTTTATGAATATACTTTACTTTAGGACATGTGGCATCAATAATAGTGATCCCTTGATTTTGACAATAATCATAAATTGACTTAGCTACTCCATGAGAACGAATAATCAGATGACCGTCATTGATATCCTCAATGTTTTCGATAACTTTTAGACCTTTAGACTTCAATTCATCCATGACATCGTTATTATGGATCAGTTCTCCATAACAATACAAGTTATCTACATATTCTAAGCTACGATAAGCAATGCTTAAGGCATTTTCAACACCAAAACATGTGGAGAGGTAATCTGCTTTAATGATTTCCATTTAAACCCTCTTGGTGAACTTTTTTCAAACTATAAATGGTTTGCATGATATCTAAACTTACTTGGTGATAATTTTTTTTGTACGCCTCATCCGCATCTTCAAAGTCAAAAGGTTTGCCATAATAAAT
>SKID01000041.1 GCA_007116605.1 Tissierellia bacterium | reverse complement strand
CGGGAGCTTACCAATAATTGTTTCAATATTTTGTTTTTTTGCCTGGTATTCAGATAATCCAACTGCTGCTGCCTCTGGTTTAGAAAAAATAACCCACGGAATTAATTCGTCTTTAATTAGCGTTGTATTGCCCGAAATATTTTCTGCTACAACCAAACCTTCTTTTTGCGCTTTATGGGACAGTTGTGGTCCTTCAACAATATCTCCTACTGCAAATATATTAGAAATATTGGTTTGACGTTTTTCATTAACTAGGATACGATTATTTTCAATTTTTATACCTAACTCTTCTAACCCTAGATTCTTTATATTTGTCCTTCTACCTGCTGCGATTAGTAGCTGGTCCACTTGTATATGATCACCATTAGATAATTGAATGACTAAGTTATCGTTATCCCTATCAACTCTTTCTATAGAAGTATTTGTGATCACTTTAATACCTTGTTTTTCTAATATGAGCTGCATCTGACGACTCATATCATGATCTTCAAAAACACTTGCAATCTGAGGTAATACTTCAATTAGAGTCACTTCTACTTCAAAAGTAGCTAAAAAAGTAGCAAATTCTATGCCTACTGCGCCACCACCTACGATTAGCATCCTATTGGGGAAAGCTTTCAATTCTAGCATATCATCACTATTGATAATTTTATGGTGGTCTATTTCAATTCCAGGCACTCCTCCTGGTTCAGACCCTGATGCCAAAACAATATTGTCTGCAAATACTGTCTTTATACCTTTTTCAGACTTTATTTCAACTGTGTTTGGATTCACTATAAAAGCACTTCCGTATTCTATGTCAATTGATCTAGGTTTTAAAATAAAGTTTCCTAAACCAAATCTCATGTTTTTAACAATCCCATTCTTTTTTTTCATAATATCTTTTAAATCAAATGTCACTTGGTCTATTTTAATCCCATATGATTTCGCACTCTTAACCCATTCGTAACAGTCAGCTGAAGCCAATAATGCTTTAGCAGGGATACAACCTCTATTAATACAAGTTCCTCCTAATCCGTCTTTGTTCCTTTTTTCTATAATTAATACTTTTTTACCTAAATCTGCACAGCGTATTCCGCAGGCACAACCTCCAGAACCTCCTCCAATGATCACTACATCATATTTTTCCATGTTAGTATCTGACACTTGTTGCTTATGTGTGTGCCTCTCCCTCCTATAGTAGTTTTTCAATCCTTTAAAATCCAATTTAAACCATCAGCTGTCTTTTTTCTTCATGACCATTAATGCAGCGCCTAAAGCTCCGGTTATTTGAGGTTCTTCCATGGTTACTATCTTTGAACCTATCAATTCTTCAAAAATTTTTACCACTCCCTTGTTCTTTGCCACACCACCAGTGAAAATCACATCATTATTGTAGGCTATCATTGCAGACTTTCCCATTGCATATACTCTTTTTGCAATGGCGGTATTCATCCCTGCAATAATATTTTCTCGTGACTCCCCTTGTGACATTAACGATACAATTTCTGATTCAGCAAATACAGTGCACATACTACTAATGACACTTGGTTTGTTTGCTTTAAGAGATAATTCTCCTAACTCATTTAAGTCAATATCTAACAAAGTTCTCGTTAAAACTTCAAAGAATCTTCCCGTGCCTGCAGCACATTTATCATTCATTTGAAATTTAGATATTCTCCCATCTTCCATTAATTCAATAACTTTACTATCTTGACCACCTATATCTATAATTGTTCTCGTTTTTGGATATAAAAAGTAAGTTCCCATTCCATGACAAACAATTTCTGGATAAGCTCCATCATATTTTTGTAGCATTCTTCTACCATAACCCGTTGTTCCGATGGCAATAATATTTTCTGCTTTATTTCCTGATTTTAATAAAACATTGTCTAATACGTGATTGGCTCCATCAATACGATTAAAAGATGTTTTAGTCCAACTAAATCCTTTGATCTTTCTTTTTTCATCTACCGCTACCGCTTTAGTCGTAGTCGAACCAATATCAATACCTATATATACCATGCCTCTCACCTCCTAAGTTGTTTTTTCATATATTATTTGGACATATCCCACTTTTACAGATTGGAAAAATGTCTTAAATGATATTTGCTTGTCGACGACTTCGAAGGCATCATTTTCCAATGACTCATCTAGGATTTCTTCTATATCATGTGTGTGACATGCACATGTTCTTTTTAAATTAAGGGCTAATGGCGCTAGCCATCCAGAGTAATCTTTTTGGTGAATTTTATTAAACCCAAGACAACTGAAATATTCATCATAGGAATGAAGGGTCTCCATATTTTTAAAACACGGAATATTTACCTTCTTTTGAGCTGCTACATCAGACATCTCTTTAACGAAAAAATCATTAACTATCACTTTTCCTTTACTATTTAGCATATCATGATAATTTTTCACAGCCTTTTTCTTGTCTTCTAACAATGAAAATGACGCTTCCGACACAATTAAATCGAATTTATAACTAAAGTCCAGTTCTTGCATGATATCTTGTTTAAGAAATCTCACATTGGAACAGGATTCTTCAGCTTTTAATTTTGCAAGATTTACATGATTTATATCTTTATCTATACCAGTAACATTCCAACCATATTGTTTATTCATCCATATAGAGGCATCACCATAACTACTACCAACTTCCATGACATTAGTAATTGGATGATTCTCTAAGATTTCCACTGCTTCTTCTATGAGTCGAAATCTTTTGTTTCTTAAGGTAAACTGTTCAAGTAGATTAACCTTTTTTGTCTTTTCCATTATTTGGTCTCTAGCATTTGTTCTGCTTCATTAAGTTCTGTAGTTACTAACTCTTCTTCCAAAAATTCTTGCTTGCACTCAGGACATCTCCATCCGTCGGCATCAGGTAAATCCATGCCATTGTAAGTCATTAAAATATCATCTACTTCTTCCATTGCAACTTTGCATTTACAACAACTCCAGCTCATACATCCTCCTATCACTCTTCGTCAGAACCCAATTGTACGCGATGACCATAAGTACTACTCACTACAAATTGAGCATCCCTCATCATGTATTCAACATAAACAGTAAACTCTCCTAATCTTTTTTTACCAATGGTAACACCTTCTTCATTCATCATTTTGGATTTTGTCAACTCTGCATGCTCAATAACTGATTTGACATCTTCTTCTTTGATTCCTCTTTCTTGCATCTGAAGTTGACATGATTCAGAGATAACTACTTGATAATCTAAGCTCATAGATTCCTCCATTAGACTTTTTGATATTCAAAAATTGTAATTTGATCTTTATTCCATAATTCGTCTTCCATAGCTTTTAAATGTTCTTCTGTCCAAATAGCCGGTGTGCCCCCGGTATGCAAATAAATACTCGTTTTTCCGCTAGGTATTTTGCCCTTTTCAATAATATCTATAAAACCTCTAAAACTCTTGCCGGTATAACATGGATCTAAAAAGATTCCTTCTGTTTCAGCCAACATTAGCATATATTTCCGTGTAATTGCATCTGGAATATTATAGCCTTCGCCATAATAATCTCCTTCAATCCATAAGTCTTTAGATTGACATGTGATACCAAGACCTAACTCTTGACTCACTTGATTAATAAACTTAGCGGTATCTTCAATTTTTTTTGCATCGATAGGTGCCACAGAAATGCCCACCACTTCAAATGGTACTTGATAATATTTTGCCCCTAACCATAAACCTGCAAAAGTACCTGTACTACCGAAACCTGTGACTAAATAATCTGCTGAGACAGCTTGGTCTTTTAACTGATTCATAATTTCAACAACTGCATCAATATAACCTATCGTTCCAATAACAGAGTGTCCACCAATGGGTACTACATATACTTTTTCACCT
The DNA here is from genome assembly GCA_007116605.1 of Tissierellia bacterium. Classification (GTDB taxonomy): domain Bacteria; phylum Bacillota; class Clostridia; order Tissierellales; family Dethiosulfatibacteraceae; genus 38-11. Next base: position 705 of record SKID01000041.1, on the reverse strand, counting down.
TGTTCTTCGTATCTTTTTATAATCGCATCTGTAGAATCATCTCTTAACTTATAATAAGCTTCGAACTGTTTTTCAGCTGGAACTTGTCTAACTTCAGTTGTATCCATAAAACATATCTCTGTCCCAAGCATCCTATCTAAAATAATATTTCCCGAAGCATGTTTAGGAGGGTTTCCATAACACATTAATATGCTCTTCAATCCAAATTTAGCAGCGGCGGCAGCTGTCATTCGACCATGATTTGTTTGAGGACCTCCATAAGTTAAAAGCGTTGTATAACCATGATCAATGGCTTCTTTAACTATATAATCTAGCTTTCTTGATTTATTACCTCCAAACCCTAAACCTGTCATATCATCTCTTTTGATATAAAGCTCACCTTTATTAATCTTTTTGCTTAAATTGACCATTTTATCTAAAGGTGTTGGATAATGTCCTGTCAAGACTTTCTCATGCTTTGATAATTTCATTGATTCCTCCATTCAAATTATTTATTTCATGTCATGCTTGCATGATAATTTAAATTATCTACCTACTATACTCTTGTTATAAAAATCTAAAATTGACTTAAATCTGATGCTCCTTTTTCATTAAAAAAACTTCAGATTTATGTGTTGACTAACTATACTAATGTTCTCACTGCTATCTTGGAATTCTAAGTACTTATCTCCCACTTAAAAAAGTGGGAGTCTTAGCACTCTTAGT
>SKID01000319.1 GCA_007116605.1 Tissierellia bacterium | reverse complement strand
GACAATCTGGTAGGAGCTTTAAGAGTAGTGTCTCATCAAGAATTAGTGAGATATGGAAAAGGAATAGTTTTCGAGAAACATCATTTAACTAATGAAATCATCACCATATATGATGAAAAAGAACGTTTTTTATATGTTATATCCCCTATTAAATCTGTTGATTTGGCCATAGGTCATGATATTTTAGCATTTCAGATGATAGACTTTGCTGAGGATAATGAAACATTAAATATCACTCAGAAAATGGTTGCACCAAAAGATTTAATGATGATTCAAAAAATGGGGTCAAGTGTTTACGATTTTAGATTGCTAGAGCTAGATGGGGTGTATACATATTATAGTGATACAACCTACGGAGGGTATTACTTTGCTGTATCAGTCGAAAAGGAGATACTTTTTAATGGCGCTATGAAAATCCCATTGTACTATTGGTGGGTCTTTGTCATGATTGCCATGATGCTGATTCTAGTCAATAATGGCATGATAATAAGCAAATTAGCCAATATAATCATGACTAAAGATCAGCTTAAAAATCATTATAAAGAAGCTGCGACTAAAGACACTTTGACAAAAACTTATTCTCGATATTATTTTGATGATTGGGTTAAAAGGCAAACAAAAGCAAACAAGAAGTCAAATTTTTGGGAACCAAAGGTAATTGTTCTTGTTGATGTTAATCAAATGAAGCGTATTAATGATCAATACGGACATTCAGTAGGGGATCAAGCTTTGATTCTAGTGGCAAAGACACTGAAAGAATCTGTCAGAAGTCATGATATGGTGATTAGATATGGAGGGGATGAGTTTTTATTAATACTAGAAGAATGCCAAACTGACAATGCCTGTAGTATAATGCAAAGAGTGGATAGTCAACTCATGGAGTCAAAACATTTAGATTTTAATGTTCAAATTGCATATGGTATAGAAATACTTAAGTGTATAGCTGACTTAGAAGTAGCTATTATCAGGGCGGATCAAAAGATGTATCGCCATAAAAACAAATTGCGCTATAAGGAGGAAGAATGAAAAGAATTAATGTGGGCATATTACTATTTGATGATGTGGAAACACTAGATTTTGCAGGACCTTTTGAAGTTTTTTCTATTACAGGACAAAGAAATGGAAATGGGGATTTCAATGTGTTTACAATAGCAAAAAACTCAGGACCTATTTTAGCTGTTAATGGACTGAGTATTAATCCAAATTATCTTTTTAATAATTGCCCTGAGGTGGAAATTCTAATTGTACCTGGAGGATATGGTACGAGAAGACTGATTGAGGATGACGAAACGATTCAATGGATTAAGCAAAAGGCCAATTTAGCAACCCTAGTTTTATCAGTTTGTACTGGTTCATTATTATTAGCGCAAGCCGGATTATTATCAGGGTTAAGTGCCACAACGCATCACTTATGTTATGATTTGCTTGAACGAATTGATAGTAGTATTAAACTGAAAGAAGAACGTTTTGTAGATAATGGACGTATTTTAACAGCGGCTGGTATTGCTGCCGGAATAGACATGTCATTGCATGTGGTGAGTCGGGTTATTGGTAAAAATGCAGCTGTTGAAACAGCCAACTATATGGAGTATCCCTATTACGAAAAAAACTAAAAATATAGTTGCATTCGACAATAAAATGTGCTAATATCAATATTGTTGTAAATAGTGCCGAAGTGGTGAAATTGGCAGACGCGCTGGACTCAAAATCCAGTGGTAGCAATACCGTGTCGGTTCGAGTCCGACCTTCGGCACCAATTAGGGAGAAACCGTTGAAATTCCAACGGTTTTTTTGATGTCCTGGAAAAATTAACCATTATTTAACCACTAGGTTTTCAAACAGGCTAAAAAACAATGCTATTTAGATCATTTATTGCCTTCTGTTTTTGCTCCTCATCGACGTGAATATAGATTTGGGCCGTGGTATTTATATCACTGTGACCCATAAGCATGCTTGCTGTTTTAAGAGGAACACCTTGTTTTGCTAATAGAGTACAGAATGTATGTCTTAAACCGTGGAATTTAAGATAGGGGATATCTAGTTCGTAGAGAACAGTTTTCCACTTCGCTGTAACGTGATAGTTTCTTAGTGCAGTAACATGGTTGGAAGAAAAGAGTAGTGCAGTCTCTTTTGAATAAGGCAGTCCGAATCTCATGTGTTTCTCTTTTTCTTCTGTTATCTTTTTCTTAAGAGGAGCTACCAACTTATCTGCCATGGGGATTACTCGTATACTAGATTGATTTTTAGTATGATTCAAGATAAGCTTGCTGGTTCTTATTTGTTTTTTATTTTTGTCACCATTTTTATCTTTGCCATCATCCTTGCTTTCATCTTCTATGATGGTCACTCTTTTATAACTCTTATTGACTACGATAATCTTTTTTTCAAAGTCAATATCGTTGTGGGTCAATGCGAATATTTCACCTTGTCTAAGGCCCGTGTAGATAGCAAAAACAAATATCAACAGGCTTGAATCATTTTCGAAAGCCTCTAACAGTTTCTTCAAATCTTCATCGTATAAAAACTTCTTCTCCGTACTGTTTTTTGTAATCTTTGGAAGCTTCAATCCATCAGCATAATTTTTAATTACCAGTTCTTCTTTGCAGCAATATTTATAGAATCCATATAGAAGCCCGTGGATTCTTTGGACTCTGTGCGGGCCGCCTAACTCATTCTGTTGGTTGTAAAATCTTTGAAGATCTATCGACTTGATTGATACCAAAGGCATGTTAAAGAAGCTACTTGTTTTAATTGCAAGTCTGTAGGTAGCCTCATAGCGTTCATAAGTAGACAAGCTTACATTTGGTCTGACAACAACATTGAGCCAATCATGGAATATGTCTCCAAAGGTTATCTTGTCATAATCAACTGACAACCCTTTATTGATTCCTTTCATGTACTGATCTCTTTTGGCCTCTGCATCTTTTTTACTATCACCATAAAACGGCTTCATAATGTTTTTACCGTTTTCGTCAACGCCAACCTTAGCACGTATTCTGTAATAATTTTTGCCATTCATTGTATAATTGGTTTTTTTTGCCATTTTCTTCTCCTTGTTTAGATCCTGGATCTAAGGTAGATTTTTTGATATTCAAAACAACGGTAACTTTAATATTGATACATAAGTCTTCGCAGGTCGTTCATCACCAATCAAAACAACAGGAATTAAGCATACATAAACCTAAAAACTATTAGCTTGAACTTAGTTCTAATAGTTATTGAAATTAATCCTCAGAATTGATTGTTTTTAACACCTTTATTGTGAGTATGTGGTATTATATGAATTTGACTCTCCATATATTCTAATATTTGAAAATTTTTTTAATTTTTTTTGTAGATACAATTGAGGTTTTTCCAATAATGGACACAAAAATAAGACGACAATGATTGTCAATTGAGACGAAGATTGCATGAAAAAAACAGCATTGGAAAATATCTAGGTATTCACGAGTATGTTTTGGAGGAAAGACACTTAAAATATGTTTTACGGCAACAATAGGAAGTTAGTTATAAAAGTGATGTCAATTGTACAAAGATGTACATGCTGTAAAGTTATTTACTGTTACCTATGTTTTAGAAAAGAAAATTTTGAAGAGATGAACAATGAATAAATCCATTATCACAGTTTTAAAGAAAAAATTTAAAGCAGCGTATCAGCTTGTTTATGCTAATTAGAAGATATGTTTTGTAAAAATGTGGTCAATAGTTTCGAAAATAAAATTAGTTTAATAGGTTCAAACAATATGCTCTAGCTTTCAAGTTAAGTTTTTTGAAAGTATCAAAAGTTGAATGATATAACAAACAGATTTTGTTAAAGTGTGTTAGCATGTATTCAATTGTCAAAGTGCGAATTGCTTATATAATAATCATACCATATTTTAGAATTTTGTCAAAATTTAAGGAAAAAACGTTGAAATATAAACGTTTTTTTAGATTGGAAAAATTATTGAGTTAAGGCGATTAGTAACTAATCATTAAAGTTAAAAAAAGCTCAAGGTTAAAGGTGAAATATTCTTTAATTCTTGAGCACTTTTTTTAGGCTTTTAGGCTGAATCAATTAATGGTTAGGTCAATAATCATTATATAGACTTAAAAGGATATTAAATCTTTTGTTAAGAGATGAAGTAAAGCACAACATCTCTTAAGGTGCTAGCTGTGTCAAGGATGCCTAAAAAAAGCCTAGAAATAAAAATAATTTTCTAGGTTATATTGCCTAATCAAGGGGTATCTTTCATTGCGTGTTTAATCATCCATTTTGTGTTTTTATTGTAGAAAGCTGTCATTTTTAATCAATTTTATAGTGGGTACGTTTAACTTTTAAACAGTCTGTCAAGTGGTTCGCTACAGATTTTTTTCGAACAGCACTTCTTTTGATTTATATTTAAAATTGACCCAGGTTTAATACTTATAATTGACCCGCTTAAATAGATGACACATATTTTAAATTAGATAAATGACCTAAAGTCAAAGAGATAGGTATAATGCTTAACAACTTCAATGTCTTTTCAATGCCTTCAAAGGTATTATGAAATGAGGAATGAAGTTTTTTTTGTTAAATCTTAGTAGGTTTGTATTAATCATTGGTGTCAATTGACTTGTTTAT
>SKID01000216.1 GCA_007116605.1 Tissierellia bacterium | reverse complement strand
TGATTGGTTAATAAGATTTACTAATATTGAAGGCTTTATCAGAAGAAATACATCAGTAAGATTAGAGCGAATCATTGAGAACACTAGTTTTACAGAGGCAGACTTAAGTCAATTATTTAAAGGGTTTGACCAACTGCCCTTTGACATTCAAAAACTTTTAGATAGATTTATTTTAGAGGATGTTATTCGAGATTCAGCATTAAGCTTTGTAGATCAAGTTGCGGAAAGAGTAGCAGCCATAATTATATATGTCATTAGTTTTGGGGTTGCTTTTTTATTGATTTACTTAGCATTAACGATTGTTGCCCATGTCATCAATACAATGGCAAAAGCACCTGTTTTAAACTTAGCGAATAGATCTTTAGGTGGTATATTAGGTTTAATCAAGGCGATCGCTATTCTTTATGTGGTTTTTGCCATAGCGACACCTTTTATAGCCATGTCGAGAGATGACAATCGGTGGACAAACTATGTCTTAGAGTCCCAATCCAGTGAATACTTTTACAGAAATAATTTAGTACTCAATTACTTAACTTATAGAGGCATTTTAAAATAGTTAATGTCTTATATATTTAGCGTTTAACATTTATCAGATGACTCAAAGTGCTCCTCACTCCCTTGAACAAGTGGTAACATGGCACTTTGAATTATCGAATCAACGGAATTATTGGATTCAGAGGGCGTTTCAATCGCTATCTGAATGTTAGACACTGTTATCTAATGACTTTAAAGTACCTATCTCCCACTTTAAGAAGTGGGATTCTTATCACAATGACTCATAGGATAAAAGTGACAAATTTAGTAAGAATTAAACAATAATTAAGAAGGGAGAAGTTATAGAAGTGTTGTGTTGCATATTGGAAATCTATTATTATTGGCGATGAGATAATATGATTCTAAATCAATACAAGCGTTTTATAGCAAAAATGAGATGAAACGAGTAGATACTAGAGGGTTAGCTTGTCCAGAACCAGTTATATTAACTAAAAAAGCATTAAATGATGAGAATCACGTGGTTACAATGTTAGATAGTGATACAGCTAGAGAAAATCTGTTAAAGCTGGGAAAAAGCTTAGGTTGTGAAATGGCTTTGAAAGACTGTGGTGGGTATTTAGAAATCTCATTTTTCAAAGGAGACAAGCCTGAAGACTTAAGTGTTGAAAATAATGACCCATTAACAACTAAAAACATCGCTTATGTTTTTAACAAATCAACTATGGGCGATAAAAGTGAAAAACTGGGAAGTATTTTGATAAAAAGTTTAATATACACATTATCGCAAATGGATCAAACACCACAAAGTCTTGTTTTTTATAACGAAGGAGTCAAATTAACTTGTAGCAAAAGTGAGGTACTTGACGACCTAAGACTGCTTATATCAAAAGGTACAAGAATTGTTTCATGTGGAACATGTCTTAACTTTTTTGAACTATCTGATGATTTAAAAGTAGGAGAAGTTTCAAATATGTATGAAATCGTCGAAATTATGGAAAGCTCAGAAAAGACGATTACCATCTAGTCAGTAGAATCGAAGTTGGATAAGCATTAAAAGGGTACCACCCTTTTTCGTGACTTCAGCAATAGGAAGTTCATAGAAAAAATGGCTATCTATGTTTTATGGGAGGATTTATGACAGAAAAAATAGAATTAGGAGATATTGTAAGACTTAAAAAAAAGCATCCTTGTGGTGGATATGAGTGGGAAGTCATAAGATTAGGAACTGATTTTAGGCTTCAATGTACGACATGTCAACGACAAGTATGGTTAGAAAGACGTGAAGTGATTCGAAGAACAAAAAAAATCATAAAAAAACAGCTAGACGAAAACAGCAATCAGTAACTATAGAACGCATTAAGAATAAGATCAATAGGACTCTTGGATACGGATGACATTTGAAATACCACTTGAATGCAAGTCATGGTAGAAAAGAAAAAATAGTATGATTATCTAAATTTAATAGAGGGTCAAAAACATTGCTGAATCGCGCCTTTTATGTTTTTTTCTCTAAAATTTTAACCAACAAAGGATTAATACGAAGCAATAAGAACCTGTTGTATTCTGAAAAGCAAAGGAATGATTAGGAAATAGAGAGGCAACGGTTTCATCCATGCTTATATCCCATTTAAAGAAGTGGAATACAAGCACTGTTAGTCATCGTATGAGGTCTTGCAAGAAGAACATCTAAGAATAGAGGTAAGAGTAATGAAAAAAATAGCACTTATTGGCATGATGGGAAGTGGCAAAACCACTTTGGCCATAGCATTGTCTGATGTCACAGGTCTTCCGTGGGTAGATACTGATGAATGGATTGAAAGTGAAACAGGAGAATCTATCAGTCAGATTTTTCAGACTAAGGGTGAATCATACTTTAGAGAGCTGGAGAAAAGAGCGATTATCCAATTTTCTGAAGAAGATGCACTCATTATCTCAACGGGTGGTGGCATAGTGTTGTACCAGGATAATATAAAAAGACTTAAAGATAAAGGTTTTTTGATTGTTTACTTAAATAGATCAATAGAAAAAATTAAAGCAGGTATTGATACGGAAAATAGACCATTGTTAAAAACTAATATCAATCACATCGATACAATCTATCAAGAAAGACGTTATTTATATGAAAAAAGTGCGGATATTATCTACAATAATGATGGAACTGTAGAGGAAGCCGTTAGACTATTATTAAATTTGAGGCCTAGTGGAGATTAAAATGCAAAAGTGTGTGATTAAAGGCAAACCAATAGATGGACAAGAAAAATTAATAGCTGTTTCAATTATGGGAAAGAATCTCATGGAAATAGAAAAAGAGATGAATAACCTGATGTTTTTAAAGCCGGATATTATAGAGTGGCGATGTGACTATTTTGAGCAATTATTAAATATGACTCAATTAATTGATGCCGCTATTTTTATCAGAGAACATACACAACACACACCTTTAATATTCACTTGTAGAAACCAAAGAGAAGGTGGTAGAGCGTCAATTAACAATAGTGATTATTATAGAATCATTGACAACATGGTTGATTTAGGAGTTCCTGATTGCATAGATATGGAAATCAGTTTAAATAGTCAGCTAATAGAGAAAGTTAGGAAGAAGATTTCAAATCAAAATATACAATTAATAATGTCCTATCATAATTTTCAAAAAACGCCTCCAATTGAAGAACTGATGAATGTTATAAAACAAGGCCTGATACAAGGGGGTACATTGATCAAGATAGCAACCATGATTAATGATTATCAAGATTTATATCAATTGCAATCCCTTAATTTTTACAATGATGTTCTTAAGAATATTCCTAAAATAATTATTGGTATGGGCGAAATGGGGCAAATAACTCGTATTTACCCTGAAGTCTTTGGCTCGTGCATAACATTTGCATCAAATGTCAATCTATCCGCACCAGGACAGCTAAGCATTCGTGACCTAAGAGAGATATGGCGAATAACGGAAAAATAAAAGAGTCTTGGGTGTAGCCAGTGTTTCAAAGGATGTTTTTTATTATAATCCGTGTACAAGGGCTAGAGTGCTTATATATCAATTATAGAAGTTGGAGTCTACCACTGATAGTCATTCTATCATTCATTCATAAGGAGGAAAAGCCGTGATTGATCTACAAACAAAGTTAGTCGGACTGATAGGCAAACCTTTAGAACACAGTTTATCACCTTGGATGCACAATGAGACCTATACAAGGTTGGGTTTGAATATGGCATACTTGCCTATAGAAGTTCTCGAAAATGACTTAGAGACTGTGATTAATGGTATACGCAAAATGAACTTTATAGGTTTCAATGTGACTATACCACATAAAATTAGTATTATTCCATATTTAGATGATATAGACCCATTAGCCAAGCAGATAGGGTCTGTTAACACAATTACGTGTTGTAATGGTTTCCTTAAAGGATACAATACTGATGGAGAAGGATTTGTATCCTATTTAGAAACAAGCCAAGGAATAAATTGTAGTGATAAAGTGTTTTTGATAATGGGTTCAGGGGGTGCTTCTAGAGCAATTGCCATGACTCTTGCAGCAAGAAAAGCTAAAAAAATATATCTGTTTAATAGAACAATTGAAAAGGCTAAACAGTTAGCTAGTGAAATCATGTCTTATTACGATTGTATTTGCCAAGCCAAAAACCTTGATGATACTACACTTAAAGCGCTCATTAAAAAAGCAGATGTACTAATTAACACGACTTCTGTGGGCTTATATCCTAATATAGATCAAACACCTGTTAAATACGATTTATTAAGTTCCCATTTAATAGTAGCTGATATCATATATAATCCGTTACATACAAGATTGTTACAAGAGGCTAAAGAAAAAGGCTGTGGCATTGTGACAGGAGAGGGTATGTTTGTGAATCAAGGAGCAAAAGCTTTTGCAATATGGACAAAACAGCCTGCACCATATAGCATGATGAAAAGAGTTCTAGAAGAAAAGCTAATATAGTGACTTTATTAGATGTTGATATTATGATGATAAGAAACAAGGCATCAAAAGAGGCGCTTCTCGGGAAAATAGTAGATCTTTTTTTATCTATTAAAGTAGCGCTATTTTCCAAAGCTAATAGAGGATAAAACACGTATCTCCGATGACTCACAGTGTTAAATTCCACTTGTTCAAGTGGGGGAATAGCCCTGTAGAGTCCCTGGATAACGGTCTCTAAGGTTCCGTTGCCGTTTTAACGACATCTGAAC
>SKID01000082.1 GCA_007116605.1 Tissierellia bacterium | reverse complement strand
CTTTTCTTTCTTTTCTGCTTCTTACTTCAAATGTTCCGAATCCAACCAACTGTACTTTCTCACCTTTGACTAACTGATCCTTCACTGTCTCCATGAAAGCATTTAAAGCAACTTCTGCATCTTTTTTTGTGAAACCTGTTTGTTCTGCTATGCTAGCAACCAATTCAGCTTTATTCACTATAAAACCCTCCTTAAATAAATTAGTATTGCAAATTCCACTTGGAATTAATGCCTTTTTGATTGTTCCCATAATCGATCCATCTCTTCGAGGGATTGATCCTTTAGTGTTCCATCGACATGGTCCTCAATATAACGAAATCTGTCAATGAATTTTTTACATGTCCTGTTTAATGCTAAGTCAGGATTAATCTTTAAAAACCTTGCAAAATTCACAATGGCAAAGAGTAAATCTCCTAATTCTTCTTCTGTTTTCTTTTCATTGCCACTGCCATAAGCTTCCATTAATTCTGTGAGCTCTTCATTCATTTTCATGATAGCTCCAGAAATATCTGGCCAATCAAATCCCACTTTTGCTGCATTTTCTTGTATCTTGTAACTACGAGTTAGTGGAGACATGGACTTTGGTATTTTATCCATTTTATCGCTATCTGTCAATACACTTTGGTTTTTTTCTTGACTTTTTATTTCTTCCCAAGTCTTTAAAGCTTCTACAGAATCATTGGCTTTTTGATCTCCAAACACATGAGGATGTCTTCGATAGAGCTTCTTTACAATTGCTGTAGTCACATCTGTAAAATTAAAGTAGCCTTCTTCATCTGCCATTTGACAGTGAAAAACAACTTGTAATAATAAATCTCCTAATTCTTCAACCAAGTGGTCTACATCATTTTCATCAATGGCATCTACCACTTCATAGGCTTCTTCAATCACACACTCTCGAATTGAATGGTGCGTCTGCTTTCTATCCCAAGGACAACCCTCTGGTCCCCTGAGTTCAGCCATCACATTTTTCAAATCATTTATATTATACACGTGTACTCTTGTATTATCAATACTTTCAACAAAAATATATGTAGAATATGTGTATTTTTCCAGTTGATCTAAAGAATAAAGAGAAATTATATCGATTTTATTCTCTATTACGTCAATAACCTTGATTTTTGTGTTAATAGGATACACTTCAGACAATACAATTTTAGCATGGGCCCCTAAAATTTGATTTTCTAACTGCCCAATCAAAATCCCTGAATGAATATCTAAGTTCATTACTGACAAAGAAGACACATCTATCATTTTAATATCTTTTTCTTTAGCCTCTGACATCATTAATGCTTTGTCACGAAAACTTTGGTTTTCCAAAATTTCAAACTCTTCCGTGGGAAGCTCTGACCGGATTCTTTTGACAGTTTCGTCTCCGATCTTTGGAGAACCTGGTACTAAATAGATAATTTGGTCTTCTTGCTTAGCCTCTAAAAGAAGTCGTTGATAAATTGTTTCATAAACTTCTTCTAATGAATCGTTTTCTTCAAAAACATCATCAAAGCATATTAAATGATTCCATGTGTTTTTTTGGATCAGTGGATGTTGGCCTGTTCTTGCAAATTTAGGGATATCTGAATTTAAGAGTTGGTATGATCTATAAGATAAGTCCCATTTGTCCCCTGTTCCCATACCGATAATTATCATTTTACCCATATTTTCACCTATTTCATTAATCTTGCTTTTTTAAATAATCTGTAAATAGCCTGTCCTTTTGGTAGCATTTCTAAATCTTCTGCTGTAATCGTTTTTGTCAAAGGTAAGGCAATACCATAAATAATAACACCTAATAGAATTGCTACCGCTGTTGCCATTTTCATTCCCAGCATTGGCATTGCAATCATATACGAAACATATACAATAATACCCATGATACCCGAGGCCATTAAAGGTCTTATACTCACCGATAACAAACTGATTTTAACTTCAGTGTATTTGTTTAAATCCCTATAATTTAATATTGCTGCCGTGCTATAGGCTGCAATAGTGCTATAAGCTGCACCTTGAACATTTAAAGCGGGTATACCAACGAGTACATAAGTCAATACAACTTTTACAATGGCACCGATGGCTAAATTTTTAACAGGTAATCTTTGTTTGTCAACCGCTTGTAAAATAGCCGTTAAAGATTGCACTAATGTTAGAAAGACAACACTCACTGCAAGAATCGCTAATAATTGTCCTACGCTCTGATGTGTAGCACTCCCTAGAGCAGGATAAAACAAAACAATAATCGGCTCTGCCAAAATAAATAAACCCATGGCTGAAGGCAACCCAATAATCAAAGATGTTCTCATACCCAGATGCGTAGTTTGTTCTAACCCTTCTTTATCATGTCTTGTATAAGCGTTGGAAATAACTGGCACTAGACTCATGGCAATGGCAATTGAAAAAACTTGAGGAAAGTTAATGAAAGTTTGTGCTGTTCCACTTAACTGCCCATAAAAATCAGTTGCCTCTGCAACTGAGTACCCAATTTGCAATAGTCTCATAGAGACTAATCGCGCATCTATCAATCCCATTAGTGGCACAATAGAAGCTCCTAAAGTAATGGGGATTACAATATTAAGTAATCTTCTTATTAAGAATCGGGCATCTTCTGAGCTATTCTCTGTAGAAGATTGGATGTTATACTTAATTTTGTTGCGTTCTTTGAAGTAAAGTACAATCATTAGCAAAAACGCACAAAGTCCTCCTGCTGAAGCTCCAAATGAAGCGCCTCCTGCTGCCATTTCCAGGCTAGTGGATGCTAAAAAATAAGCTAAACTTAAGCCTGTAACAAACCTGATAAATTGTTCTAATATTTGGGAGTAAGCTGTCGGCAACATATTTTGCATTCCTTGAAAATAGCCGCGATAAACACTCATAATAGGTACAATCAACAATGCTGGTGTTAATGCCAACAACGAGTAGTAACTCCCCGGAAAACCAATCCAATGGGCAATCTGTTTTGCAAATAAAAAAACACCTAGGGACGACAGGACACTGATGGTAATAATGAGTTTTAAAGAAACTCTAAAAACCTGATGTGCACCTTCATAATTATTGAGTGCTATTTTTTCAGAAACCATCCTAGCAACAGCTGTCGGAAAACCTGCTAAAGAAATCACTAATAGTAAATTATAAACCTGATAGGCAGGTTGGAAGTTACCAATACCTTCTGTGCCGATTAAGTTGGTTAGAGGAATTCTGTATATTGCACCAATAATTTTAACGATTAAACCGGATATACTTAAAACTGCTGCACCTTTTAAAAAACTATTTTTGGTCATCTTGCCTCCGTTGTCTGATTAGTTCTTAAATAATTTTTTTGAATACTTGATTTTCACACCTGGTCGAATGGTTTTATCTGTCATTAAATTCTGAACAAGGACAACCACTCCCATAAATATGACTAAATCGCCTATAGTCAATACTGCTGGGTAAATGAATAATTTTTCAAAAGCGATAAAGGCACCTCTATAAAAAACATCTTGGGGAATAATCGTATAAAAATAAACAGCTCCAGCTTCAATTAATTGAAACAGTTCTGGTCCAAAAGCCTTGAGTGCAGCCTCTTCTGTCACACCTATCCGGACGCCATTCAAAATAATCAACACATAATTTATCAAAATGCCTATAAACACTAAATACCAGTATTTTATATGTCTATTAATAATTAATGATATTAATATGATTGACATGGATCCCAATAATAAACCATCTAATATGCGTGCCGCTATTTGAGTACCAGATATGTTTAAAAAAAACATTGAAAACTGCAAAACTAAAGCTGCCATCATTAATAACGGTAACTTAATTTGTACATGATTAAGTTTATTCCATTTTCCTTTTCGTACTTTACCAACAATTAAACCCATCACTATGGCATATAAATACAAGGGGTACCTCCAATAGAGAGTTCTGACTTTTTTCATTATATATGATATGTTTCCTAACATCAAGAAGGATTATCCCAATTCTATTAATCTCTTAATTGATAAAGTTCTTGGTTTAGTTGGCGTTAGTTTAACTTTAGAATCATTAGAAAACAAAGCGACACCCATTTAAAAATGAGAGTCGCTAAAATAATCACTATATCATTAATCCAATTTCAAACCCTTCATGAATGGCATCGTGTAATAATCTTGCCTGTTCTTCTGCACAATCACCAATGTAATGCATTTTTTTATCACTGTCTAAATTTAAGTGATGCAACTCTTGATTAGGGATTGCACCTGTACCCAAAATGAGTGAATCGAAAGGTATTGATAACTCTTTGTTCATAGGATCTTGCACTACCAAATTTTGTTTTTCTACTCTAATTGGTTGGTGGTTTGTTAAAATACTAGCCCCTCTTGATACAAGAAAATGGCGATGGCCTTGAATCAGAAACGGAATTTCTCCTTTACCAAATACATCTGATCGAATCACCATCGTTACTTTTTTGTTTCTTTCAGATAAAAACTTCCCTGTTTCTATAGCTACCGTGCCACCACCAATAATCACTACGTTTTGTCCTACATTCACATTATCTGACAACACCTCCCATGGATTGAATGTGTTTTTAGTATCCAACCCAGGAATATTAATGGTTAGTGGCTTCGCACCTAAGGCAATGATAATCTCATCTGCTTCAATGTCTTGAATGTTTTCGGGTTTTATATGACGATTCAAATGTACTCTTACATTTAATTTTTCCATTTGAATAGTCAGATATTCTTTAATTCTACCCAACTCAT
>SKID01000353.1 GCA_007116605.1 Tissierellia bacterium | reverse complement strand
TAAATTTCTCTATGTTCTAAAGTTATAATCTCCAAATGATGACTTGCTATGAATTCTTTCATTTTGGAAAAACTTTCTGGCTCGTTATCATATGAACCTTTATGCATCATTTGAACACTAAGTCCATCCTCTAATTCACCGAACTTAACATCATTTAAGTATGGATGGGGTTTTTTCTTGTTTACATCCTCTAATGCTTTATCTACAACTTCTTTCGTTACAAAGTTTGGTTGCCTTATCATGATTGTATACAATAATTCATCTTTATTTAATTTTGTAGACTTTTTACCTTCATCAGTTAAATCCCATAAACCTTCTAGGGGGTAAACAACATATTCGAAGTATCCCTGTGGGGTAAATCCTTTTTTTGGCATCATTCTAACAGCATAAGCTAATGAGTATAAAACGCCTATCTTATCCGAAAACTCTTCAGAATTTGGATTCCCTTGACCGCTGATCATAAAAAACTTTTGTTTTGGAACAGTGACCATTTCAGGTTGATCTTTTGGCATATACAATTCTTTCTCTTTTTTCTTCCATTCATGTTTCATGCCTTTATTTTCTCCTTGTACAATATAGTTATAATGATGATTGTTCTTCAAAACATCAAATAAGTTCTTCGAAAAACGTCTTTTATGACTCAACTTATCGGTTTATTCCCCACTTTAGTTCATAAAAATCTTCTTAAATTAACTTTCAAAGATGTGTTCACGTATGCTATCTTCGATTATCTTTTTTTAATAATAATCTTCTTCTAATCTTGTAAGCAAAGTAAGGCATCACTGTGAAAACTGTGGCAATGATTAAAGCTATAATACCCATAAACCAAAGAAAATGTATAAGCCCTGTAGCTGGTATAATCAACATCTCTAAAGCTAGGAAAACGACTAGTAATAATGAAGATATCATTGCCGGTTTTTTAAATGCACCCTCTTGGTATTGTAATTTTTCAACTTCTGAATCCGTATCTGTGTAAATCGGTGGCGTACCTTCTTTAGCTGAAAAAACATGAACATGTTCGATACTGAGCTCTAGCTTCCAACCTGCTTTTTCAAATGTCATAAGATAATCTTCATCGAGTTCGTCTCTATAATCCACAGCAAAATCTAAGTCCTGTGGCTCACCTTTTTCTAATTCATAGCTTAAATATTTAGACCCTTTTAGCAACCATCCTTTTTTTGCGAGTTTTTTTAATTTTATCATATCAGTCTTATCTGAAAAAGCAAATCCACCCATCATCACATATTTTTTATTTTTCATTTCAATTCCTCTCTTTCCTTTAGAATTTTTTCTGCATGCTGAACCATTTCTTTTTTTCGATTCACTTCATTTTTGACCATCCTAAGGCCTTTGTCCGTAATGACATAGGTCTTCTTATTACCTTCTTGATCTTTAATCATTTGAATTAAGTCTGCATCTAGTAACTTTTTAATTGTTGTATATAATGATCCTGGTCCGATTACAAACTCACCATTGGTTAATTTTTCTACATTTTGCATAATCATATAGCCATGGCTTGGTTCCATCAGGTTAAGTAAAATATAAAAGGTTGTATCGGTTAGTTCGCCTGTTTTCAAAGTATTTTCTCTAGCCATAATTTTGTTGATTCCTCCTTTTCATCATTGAGCATTTCTTTTTGTATCATTAAACGATATATCTGAAATAAATATATCACACAATGATATATCTGTCAATGATACTTTTTGTTTTTTTGAAACATAGAAAAACTACTAGTATCAATTCATCCAATGATTGTGATTCTAGTAGTTTTAACTTATTTTAAAGCAACTTAATTTTCTTGCCTCATTCTTCTATGCTACAAATAGAAAATAACAGCTAAACTCCCCTCCCGTAATAAGCGCATGACCTTCACTATACAAACCGAATATAAATTACAAACAAGCACCGTGGTTCATAGTTTTTGCAACTTAAACTCTCTAAGAAAGGATAGCACAATATCTACTGAGCGTTGAATAATCTGATCGCCTTTTTCTTTAGTTGCAAGAATTGGATTGCCATTGATGCCGTGTTCTGTTTTCATTTTTTTTGACATATGAATGATTTTAGCATCTTTATATGTTAAGCTCACTGCAGATCGATTATATTCTTCATATGCTTGATTCATCCTCACAAGCGACGGGTTAATCGCTAGCATCAATGCTGTTTCTACTTCATCACCATGACCACCAGGAGTTTGTATCAATAATTCTTTTCTTACAACGTTCCATATTGCACCAAAATCAGTCACCGCAACATGAACACCGTAGGCTTCATGCAATCTAGAAGAAACTAGTTTTAGAGGGGGTTGGGTACTCACTCCAATATCCAAAATCAAAAACTTTTTAACTCCTCTATTGATAAAAGGTTTGAGTATATTTTCTACCAACTGTATAAATGTATCACTGTCTATTGAAATACTGCCTGCCCATTCAATAAAGGCTGGATAATAGCCATACTGAAGTGTAGGTAGCTGAAGTATCTGTTCATTTTTTCTAATCTCTTGGGCAATCTTTTCTACAATATAATAATCAGTACCACAAGGCAAATGCAAGCCATGTTCCTTGGCAGCACCACCTATTGGCAATACAATGACCGGGTCTAGTTTTAAAACTTCTTCCACTTCTAAGTAATTTAATTCAGAAACTAAATATCCTTTCATACAGACCTCCTATTCGCTATGCTTCTATCATTAATCCATTTTCTTAGTTAAGTGGCAACTAACAAAATGATTAGGTTCAACTTCTTGTAACTTAGGAATGTTTGTTTTACATAACTCATTAGCCACAGCACATCTTAACTCAAATGGGCATCCATTGTGGTCATTATAATAATTGAGCGTCTCATTTTTTTCTATCACTTTTAACGATAGACCCTCTTTTTCATTCGGCACTGAGGCAATTAAGAGTTTGGTGTATGGATGTAATGGATTACTATAAATTGTGTCACAATCACAAATCTCTACAATTTCTCCTAAATACATCACCGCAACTCTTGTACACATATAATACACTACGGCCATGTCGTGGGATATGAACACATAAGTCAACCCTAAGTTAGCTTGAATATCTTTCATTAAGTTTAATATTTGCCCTTGAATCATCACATCTAATGCAGATACCGGCTCATCTGCAACAATGATAGAGGGTTCCATTGCAAGGGCTCTAGCAATGGCAATTCTTTGTTTTTGACCACCACTGAATTCTCTTGATCGATAGGATAAATATTTTTGGCTCATACCAATCTGCTCAAGCAAGCCTTTCATGTTTTCTTCTCGTTGTTGTCTTTTTATACCACGAATCTTTAATGGCTCTTCTAATATTTCTTTTAAACTCATCTTAGGATTAAGAGATGAATGGGGATTTTGAAAAATCATTTGTTTATGGACTGGTTTTGTATTTGACTTAAGTTGTGATGCTTGAGAATAGTCTACTATTGTGCCTTCTGTTGGTTGTTCTAATCCAACTAATAATTTTCCTAAAGTGGATTTCCCACTACCTGACTCACCCACAATGCCTAATGTTTCTTTTTGCATAACACTCAGATTGACTTTTTTGACTGCCTCAATGAAATGCGTTTTTTTATTAAAATACCCCGTTTTTAATTTGTACTTTTTAGAAATGTTTATCATTTCAATAATTGCTTGATCCATCTTTAATCTCCTCACAAAAATGACAAGCCACTGCATGTTCCTTGTCAATCAATCTCAAGCTTGGCCGTTCATTTAAGCATTTTGATTGTCTAAAATTGCATCTTTCGTAAAACTGGCATCCCTGTTTTCTATCAAACGAAGAATCTAATTCTTTGGGTATACTGTGTAGTCTTTTTCTTTTGCCTAAAGTGGGAACTGCTTGAATCAGTAGTTTGGTATAGGGATGTAGTGGATTGTCATAAACATCAATGGATCTTCCAGATTCTACCATTCTACCTTCATTCATTACAATGATTCTATCAGTGAAAAGTTTGGCTACAATCAAGTCATGGGTTATAAACATCAAAGAATTATGTTCTCTATGATGAAGGTCATCTAAGAGCTTAAGAATTTGAGCTTGAATGGTAACATCTAAAGCCGTTGTAGCTTCATCAGCAATTAATAACTGTGGATTAGATGCTAATGCGATGGCAATCATTACTCGCTGACACATCCCACCACTTAATTGGTGAGGATATAAGTGCATGACATTTTTAGCATCTAGAATCCCAACTTTTTCTAGTTGCTTGACCGCATTATCATTCGCTTGTTTTTTACTTTGTTTTTTACTCATGATGTAAGCTTCCACCAATTGTTGCCCAATAGTAAACACAGGATTTAACGACATGACTGGATCTTGAAAAATCATTGAAAGATCACTTTTTCTTAGTGTCTGTAGTTCTTTTTTACTCAACTCAAAAATATTTTTTCCAGAGTAAATCACTTGACCTGAAATGATGGCCTTTCTATTAGAAAAAAGTAATCCCATAATAGCCATTGCTGTCACACTTTTTCCCGATCCTGATTCTCCAACAATAGCTAGTTTTTCTTTCTTTTTTATTTCAAATGAAATATCATCCACCGCAACAAATATGCCTTTATTTCCCCTAAAATGAACGTTTAAAGATTTTATCTCAAGAATATTACTCATCTATATCACCTTTTTTTATGAGTCAGAAGCATTTCGTATACCATCTCCTAATAGATTCCAAGCGAATACAAAACTAAAAATCGCCACAGCTGGAAATGTATACACATACC
>SKID01000346.1 GCA_007116605.1 Tissierellia bacterium | reverse complement strand
TGATGCCTTTTGTATTTTTCCAGTCAAGTGCTAGTTCTTTGGGTGAAGGTTATCTTTTTCTAGGAAGTATGCGAATCAATACATCTACAGAAATCATAGGGATGTTTACTCCAGGTAGTGATTTTACAGTGACAGCAGAATCTAAAGAGTTGAGAATTTATTTCCCTGAAAGTGAAGGAGTATGGTGTAGAAGTGGTTTCAGAACCGGAATATAAAAAAGAATACGGTATTTATCAGTTTTTTGCCAGAGACCCTGAAGGAAACCGAATTGAAATTCAGTGCTTTTTATAATCAGTTCAGAAGATGAACCTGATGACTAATAGTGCTAAGCCTTCCGCTTTATTTGTGGGGAGATAAATACTCTAGAGTCTCTAAATATCAGTCTCTAAAATTCTGTTGGCGTTTAAACACCATCCGAATAAAAGAAATCAGTTGATTGAAGTGGTGTATAAAATAACACATGAGGTGGCTATTGAAAGAACGATCTATTTTACATAAAATGAAAATTAGTGAAAAAGCATCAATGTGTTCAGGTAAAGATTTTTGGTACACAGAAGGCATTAGGCGTTTGAACATCCCGCCTTTGTTAATGACGGATGGTCCTCATGGTGTGAGAAAACAAAAAGGCAAGTCAGACCATGTGGGTCTTAATAAAAGTGAACCGGCAACTTGCTTTCCGACCTTAGCGACTTTAGGATGCTCTTGGGATCGTTCACTTATATATAAAGTGGGCGAAGCTTTAGGACAAGAGTGTGTTAAAGCAGGAGTTTCCGTATTATTAGGACCAGGTATTAACATAAAACGTTCACCCTTGTGCGGAAGAAATTTTGAGTATATTTCTGAAGATCCATTGCTTTCAGGAGAATTAGCAGCAAGCTATATTCAAGGTGTGCAATCAAAAGGGGTAGGCACTTCTCTTAAGCACTTTGTAGCCAATAATCAAGAAAAGTTTCGAATGACCATTGATGCGCTTGTTGATGATCGTGCTTTGAGAGAAATCTATTTACTAGGAATGGAAATTGCAGTGAAAAAAGGGCAACCATGGACTGTCATGGGAGCATATAATCGCTTAAATGGAGAATACTGTTGTGAGAATGAATGGTTGATAAACCAGATTTTACGAAAAGAATGGCAGTTTCAAGGCCTTGTTGTGACAGATTGGGGTGCTTGCAACAATCGTGTATTAGGACTTAAAGCAGGTTTGGACTTAGAAATGCCTTCATCAAAGGGTGTGAATGACGCCAAGATTGTTAAAAGTATAAAGAAGAAGCAACTTGACCCGCTATTTTTAGATCAAACCGTTGAGCGATTATTAAGCTTAGTAGATAAAGCGGTCATCAATCGAAGATTTGATAGTGGCTTTGACTATCACAGTCATCATCAACTAGCTATTCAGGCAGCAGTAGAATCTATGGTTTTGCTTAAAAATGACCATCAATTGTTGCCGTTTAGCGTAAGTAAAAAAGTAGGAGTCATTGGCTATTTTAGTGAATACCCCAGATACCAAGGGGCTGGAAGCTCTTTAGTAAATCCAACACAGCAAGTTAATTTGCTTAAAGCACTACAGTCTAAAAATTTGCAGTTTGAATATGCACAAGGGTATACTGCTGATGGAGAGACTTGGGATGACCTCGTAGACGAAGCCATTCAATTAGCCCAAAACACAGAGCAGGTTATTCTTATGGTAGGTTTGCCAGAATCTTATGAGTCGGAGGGATTTGATCGCAGTCATCTAAAATTACCAGAATCTCACAACTATTTAATTGAAGCCATCACAAAAGTCAATCCTAAGACGGTGGTAGTCTTATCTTGTGGAGCTCCTGTGGAGATGCCATGGGCTAATAAAGTGAATAGTATATTGCATAGTTATTTGTCAGGCCAAGGTTCTGGTCAAGCTTTAATA
This sequence comes from Tissierellia bacterium, assembly GCA_007116605.1. Classification (GTDB taxonomy): domain Bacteria; phylum Bacillota; class Clostridia; order Tissierellales; family Dethiosulfatibacteraceae; genus 38-11. The sequence continues at coordinate 2,827 of SKID01000346.1, read as the reverse complement.
GATATTATCTTCGGCTTTGAAAATCCTTCTGGCAAGTTAGCTGAATCTTATCCTGTACATTTAGAAGACAATCCTTCGTATCCCTACTTTTTAAAAGATGATCACTTAGCGATTTATGGAGAAAGTATTTTTGTAGGTTATCGTTATTATGATACTAGTGGCAAAAAAGTGTTATTTCCATTTGGCCATGGTTTGAATTATACGCATTTTTTATATGAAAACTTGAAGGTGTCCTATGAACCTAAACATGAGAACAATCATATAAATCTTAGTTTTTATTTAACCAATACAGGAAGTCGATCAGGTAAAGAAGTCATTCAGGTCTATGTGAGACCTAAGTCGTCTAAAGCTTTTCGACCAGATAAAGAGTTAAAAGCTTTTGACAAAATTTTCTTAAAGCCGAAAGAGACTAAGATGGTCACATTAGTATTAGAAAGACGACACTTTGCCTATTTTCACCCAATTATTCAGGATTGGTATGTGGAATCAGGTAGCTATGATATTTGCATTGGTTCAAGTTCTCAAAAAATTCATCTGGTCAAAACAGTGACTTTAAAAGGAGACGATGAAAAAGCCCGTCCATATGATGTCAGAGATAAAGCAAGCTCTTATTACCATTTAGAGACATGCAATGGGAAAATTAAAATGGAAGACTTTCATTGCATTTATAATCATGAAATAAAAGAATATGCGCCAAGAGGAAGTCGACCATTTACTATAGAATCATCATTAGAAGATATGAAAAGTACAGTCATAGGTAAACTGGTCATCAGAATCCTTAAAAAAGAACTTATAAAGACTGCTAACACAAAAAACGAACAAGACCCAACCTATAAGATGATGTGGCACTTTGTATATGAGTCGCCTATGAGAGTCTTAGCCATGACAGGTGGAAACCGGATTAATGTAGAATTGATTGAAAGCATTATCGATTTTAGCAATAGGGAATGGGTAAAAGGATTGAAAAAATTAGCGCATTCATTTTTTGCTCGAAAAAAATAGATCAGGACCTCATCTATTTGAATAGACTACTTATGACTAATAAGTGTCCATAAAATTTGGGCACTTATTTTTTTGTCCCATGACTAACAGTGTTAAGACTTCCAATTATTAAAGTGGATGATAAGTACTGCAACGGTTTCTAATAGTAAGGTGGCTTTTTAAACGCCATCTGAATACAAGAGGCCTGTTACTCTGTATTAAAGGTCCTTTAATAATGAGCAGTTGTTTTTAGTGCAAACACATGTTTTTTGTAATATAATAGAAGATACTAGGAAAAGACACGAAAAGTTGAGCATCAAATCTAAGAGAGAGGGTGTTTACATGACAAAACCAATATCGCAAACAAAGACGTATAGTGCATCAAATTTACCAAAAGAAAAGTTTGATAAGCTTGATGCCTATATAGACACAATTGAGGACAAAGAAGGAAGCTTAATCCATGTGTTGCACAAAGCACAAGACTTATTTGGCTTTTTACCAAAAGAGGTGCAGTTGCATATAGCTAGAAAAACAGATATTCCAGCAGCTAAAGTGTTTGGAGTTACAAGTTTTTACTCTTATTTTACAAGTAACCCAGTGGGGAAACACAAAGTGAGTGTTTGCATGGGAACCGCTTGTTTTGTCAGAAGCGCTGAAGTGATTATGGATGGACTTAAAGAAAAGCTTCAAGTTAAATCAGGTGAAACAACACAAGACAATTTGTTTACTTTGAGAGATGTACGTTGTGTGGGTGCATGTGGTCTAGCACCTATCGTTATGATTGATGATCGTGTATTTGGTCGTGTAAAAGTTGAGGACTTAGATGATATAATCGCACTATACCGGAAGGAGGAATAACATGGGAATAAAATCCTTAGAAGACTTAAAAAGAATTCGTGAAGAATCCCTAAAAAAAGTGAATCTTAGAGAAACAGCAAAAGAAGGTGAAGAAGTTTTTGAAATAATGGTAGGTATGGCCACATGTGGGATTGCAGCAGGTGCGAGAGTAACACTAGAAAGTTTATTGGATGAAATTAGCAAACAAAATTTAGAAAATATCAGAGTGGTTCAAGTGGGATGTTTAGGCTATTGTCATTCAGAACCATTGGTTCAAATCAACCAGCCAGGTAAAGAACCTGTTCTATATGGGAATGTAAATGATCAAAAAGCAAGAGATATTATTAATAAACACATCTTAAATAATGAGCTATTAGATGATTCAATCATCAATATCTCTTTTGATAAGGCTTAAAAGGAGGAGTACATGGATAGAATCAGAAGTCATATTATGGTTTGTGGTGGTACGGGATGTGTTGCCTCAGATAGTGAAGCCATCATAGTTGCTTTAAAAGAAGCGTTAAAATCTGTTGGATATCAAAGTGAAATTCAAGTGATTAAAACAGGTTGTTTTGGCTTTTGTGGTCAAGGCCCTATTGTTAAAATCCATCCAGATAATGTGTTTTATGTTCAAGTGGCGGCAAATGATGCTCAAGAAATTGTAAATGAACATATAGTCAAAGGAAGAGTCGTGGAGCGATTATTGTTCGTTGAACCAACAAAAAAAGATCGATTAGCAACTCATGATAAAATGGCATTCTATAAAAAACAATATCGGGTGGCATTAAGAAATTGTGGATTAATTGATCCGGAAAATATTGATGAATACATTGCATTCAGAGGATATGAAGCATTAGGCAAGGTACTAATGGAAATGAAACCTTTAGAAGTATGTCAATTAATCAAAGATGCTGGCTTAAGAGGTCGTGGAGGTGGTGGATTTTCTACGGGTTTAAAATGGGAGTTAACAGCTAAGCAATCATCTGCTCAAAAATATATTATTTGCAAT
>SKID01000062.1 GCA_007116605.1 Tissierellia bacterium | reverse complement strand
GTGTTTGTTGTGCCTGTTAATAACTTCATATGAACGTAGCGTTACTGTTTTTGGGAAAAACTACCTTCCGCCAAGCCCCCAATCGGTTCATACGACATCAATTTTGTCGATTCAAGCCATGTAGAATGGGTTTTGATCATGGTAAAGAAAGATTTATAAGAAGTATTGGTAGAATAATAGACTAAGAACCAGAGAAATCTCCAGGTTTAAGGATAAGCCAATAGATAATTATTCCGTTATTTATATAGTTGATGAATCTACCATTCCAAGTTCTTCGGTGCAGTGTGTCACGATGCTGACAAATACAATATATAAGGAGAAAATTTAAATGAATAACGATGAGTACAAAATGATCTATAATGACTATGAGCAGAAGCGCAGTGAAATTCAAATGAGAAATAAGATTTATCTGGAGGAGTTTATTGAGGATCTCTCAAATGCTGGGTTAAAAGAAAAAACCATAAATAGACACTTTTGTAATATCTATTTTTATATAAACACATATCTTTTGAGGGAGGAACCGTTGGAGATGATATCTGGAACAGAAAGTTTTTATGTAAATGATTTTTTTGGATATTTTTTTATCCGTAAATGTATGTGGTCTACTCCAAGTTCAATAAGGAGTAACGTAGCTAGTATAAAAAAATTCTATAAAAGCATGTTTGAAAGAGGATATATTGAGAAATCAAACTATATAGAGTTGACTGATACGATAAAATACAACATGGAATCATGGATAGAAGACTGTGAGTCATATAATAATCCGGATTTGCCCAATCCTTTTGCTTTATTTTAGTGCTTCTATCAAATTCACCGAACATGACCTCGGGTATAACATACAGGTAGCAATGACTCGTGCCTGTTAATAACATTATAATACAACTGGGATTTGCCGGTATTGGTGGATAGCTTGGATGGTTTTTGGGAGGCCTTGATGGGTTTTTATATGCCTTGATAGCTTTTGTAGTCATTGATTATATTACTGGTGTTCTTTGCTCAATTTTAGAAAAACACCTGTCTAGCGTTGTAGGTGCAGAGGCATCTTTAAGAAAGTGATGATTTTCTCTTTGGTAGGGGTAGCCCATATTATTGTTCAGAATATTATTGGTGATGGCAGTGCCATTAGAACTGCAGTGATTTTATTTTACCTGTCTAATGAAGGAATCAGCATCATTGAAAATGCCACAGGCTTGGACTGCCTATACCATCAAAACTTCGGGATGTATTAGAGCGGCTTAAGAGTGGTGTGGGGGGGATAAAGATGGGAATAGGTGAAAGGTGAATCATTAAGATGTTTTGACTAAAAAAACTTATCATGGATGTCCTTTTCGGTAGTATATATACTTAAAATACGAACTAAAAGGACGGATTCCAATTTTGATATTTGCGCTAAATAAAAAAATAAAATTTGCACTAATGACAAAGAAAAAATTATAACAATATAGTATTTTGAAATTTAGATGTTACAAGATAGAGATTAGATGTGACTAGATAATTGACAATTGTGCTAAAATAAATTACAATAATAGCATAAATGACAAAACGGAGGTGAGGTCATGTCTAGTATTGAGGAATTAAAAGAACTTATCAAAAAATATGATGGTGTTATCACTACAAAACTAGTAGAAAAAAATAATATTCACCGAGAGTATTTAAGAGGTCTAGTGCGGAACGGAGATTTAGAAAGAGTTGCTCATGGGGTTTATATCTCGACAGAGATTTGGGGAGATCAGATGATGATTCTCCAGTTAAGAAAGAGTAAGATGATTTACTCCCATGAGACAGCACTTTATTTGCACGATTTGACAGATAGGGATCCAATCGATTATGTGGTCACTGTCCCTCACGGATACAACCCTACTCGACTGAAAAAAGAAGGATTAAAGGTCCATACAGTTAAGAGAGAGTTATTTGAGTTAGGGATGTGTTATATAGAAACGACTTTTGGAAATAAGGTCAAGACCTACGATATGGAGAGGACTATCTGTGATATTTTACGTGATAGAAATAACCAAGATCCTTCTGTCGTTAATGATGCAATTAAAAGATATTTAAGTAGAAAAGGCAAAGATCTTAATAAGCTTATGAAATATGCAGGACTTCTGAGGGTAGAGAATGTTCTCAGGCCTTATTTGGAGGTGCTGTTATGAAAACGTCTACACAGCTAAAAGCTTTAATTCGTAATTTATCAAGGGATAAAGATATAAAGGCTGAGATTTTGCTTAGAAATTTTATGCTTGAAAGGCTACTTGAGAGAATTGCACTATCAGAATACAGGAATCAATTTATCCTTAAAGGTGGTATGCTTATAGCAGCGGTTGTTGGAATAGATGCTCGGGCAACCATGGATATGGACGTAACTATCAAGGGTTTTAAGTTAACAGAAAAAGAACTAGAAAAAGTGATCAATCAAATATTGACTGTACCGGTTGATGATGGTGTATCAATGACCTTTGGCAAGCTTGAAAATATTCGTGATGAATCTGAATATCCAGAAAGAGAGTTTCAATTAATGCGGTATTAGATAAAACTAAGCAGACCATAAAAGTTGACATTACGACTGGTGATCGAATTACACCTCAAGCAATTGAATACTTTACTCGTGCCTGTCTATAACTTATAACTTATCACCAACTCCAAATAAACCGTGTGGGATAAACCAATCAACCAACCATGATGAGATTATTGCAGCCACCCCCTTGAATAAATGTGGGTGGTTTTTTGTTTCTGTTGATGCCATTTAATATCCAAAAATGGCTTAATAATACGGAGTAGGCTGCTCGTTGTCATCTCAGAAATCAAAGAATATTTAATCAAAAATTAATAACATAACCGAGAAAATAATGCTATAATGTAGCTGTTAATGACTCGTTAAGAAAGGAGAACTTTTATGTTTAAAAATAGTAAGGAAAGTGTTGCAATCCGGGAGGCTTGCAAAAAATAATTGATAAAGCCTCCCATAAAGTATCTAAAACTTTAGGAGGATAGTACATTGAAGTACAAAAGAAGAGAAATATCAAATTTTCAAACACAAGCGTGTTTTGATCAATTTATATGCAACAATTGTGGTTATTTAGTCGTGCCTGAAGGTGCAGGTAGTAGTCACAGAAATCATTGTTCCCAATGTTTAAGCAGTAAACACGTGGACCATTTGCCTGGTGATCGTGCCTCTAAATGTAGCGGCATCATGGAAGCAATTGGTGTGTGGGTCCGCAAAAATGGCGAATGGGCAATTATTCATAGATGTAGTCGCTGTGGACATATAAGCGCTAATCGAATAGCAGCAGATGATAATCCCATTAAACTCATGTCACTTGCGTTACAACCATTAGCAAGACCGCCATTTCCTTTAAATGACTTAGGTCATCTGGAAGGAGGCGTCCAACATGAGTGATAATCTATTGAAACAATATGGGGTCAATGATACCATTTTAAGTGAAGCCAATACGTTTAAAGATTTATATTTAGGAAGAATTATATCTCAATCTAAAGATGTCTATAGAGTGATAACTAATCACGGTGAAATGATCGCCGAAATTTCTGGCAAGTTTAGATTTCAAGTCAGTAATCAAATTGCTTATCCAGCAGTTGGAGATTTCGTAATGCTTGATAGGGATACGGACAAAAATGGAAATGGCATCATTCATCATGTCATAAACAGAAAAAATGCCTTCATACGAAAAGCTGCGGGCAGATCATCAAAAGAACAGTTAGTAGCGACAAATATCGACACAACTTTTATCTGTATGTCTGTGAATAACGACTTTAACTTGCGCAGACTAGAAAGGTACTTAGTGCTAGTATGGGAGAGTGGTTCTTTACCAGTCATTGTTTTAACCAAGATTGATTTGTGCAATGACATAGATAGTCTATTTCGCGCGGTTGATTTTGTAGGAATGGGTGTTGATATACTTGGTATTTCATCATTTGATAACGAAGGCTATGAAGATGTTATGTCTTACATATCACCAGGAAAGACCGTTGCGTTGTTAGGATCCTCTGGTGTTGGGAAATCCACTCTTATTAACTGGTTGATGGGTCATGAGGTCATAAAAACTCAAATCATACGAAGCGATGATAAAGGAAGGCATACAACAACACGTAGAGAGCTGTTTTTGTTACCTAATGGTGGTATGATTATTGATACACCAGGTATGCGTGAACTTGGATTAGTCGATATAGAACTTGGAATAGACCAAGCCTTCCAAGATGTAGAAGCACATTTTCTCAATTGTCGTTTTAGAGATTGCACCCATACCAGTGAACCTGGATGTGCCATTTATGAGGCCATTAATGAGGGCATGTTATCAGAAAAAAGGTGGAGCTCATATCTAAAACTTAAAAATGAATATGCTTACTCAGAAAATCCTGATGGGTATTTGAAAGAAAAGAACAAAAAATTTAAAAGTATTTCAAAAGCCAATAAAAAGAATTTTCATACAAAGAACTTAGGAAAATAATCCTAAGTTCTTTACATTAATGACTCGTGTCTACCTATCATTTACACTAGAATTGAAGATGTAGTGAGAAAATGAGAGGCGCCTGTTAATACCATTATAATTTATTGAATTGACGTAATCTTTAACAGCTGTAAACAATAGTTTAGCAATGGTTTAGAATGATCCTTATAAAACCACCCCCTAGATAGATGGAGGGTGGTTTATTGATGGTTTTAGATCATGTAACAACCCCTAGAATATGTAAATAATATATAACTAACTATTGATTTTTATTTCTAAACACTTTAAAACATTAAAGAAGGGGAAGGGGGTTCAACTT
>SKID01000357.1 GCA_007116605.1 Tissierellia bacterium | reverse complement strand
TATTCATGAAAAAACAACGATTGATTTTAGAGATATTGAAAGATACTATAGAATTAAAGAAGAAGCTATGGTAAAATCAAAAAAGAAAAAAAGTAGCAGTTCTTATGTGGCATTACAGTTTAAAACTTTTTGTTATGGTGTCATGATATTTTTGCTAGCACTTGGGATGATTTTCAATTATGCCTTATTGACACAGACAAAAATGGAAATGAATAGTCTTCGAAGAGAAATAAACGCAATCGAAAAGCAAAAAGAAGATATTTTAGTAGTTTTAGAGACCGTTAAGAATACTAATTATATTGAAGAGATGGCGATGAACTTTCTAGGCATGGACTACGCATCAAGCCACCAAAGCTACTTTGTATCAATTAATGATGCCATGGTTCATCAAGATGGGTTTGCCTATGATAAGGACAAAGATAAAATGAGTTTTGAGTCCATTGTTGAAAGAACTATTGCATTTCTGAAAAATGAGGGGATGTAAATGACGAAACCAACATTAAAGATAAAAAAGAGAATCATTTTTCTAATGTTTCTTTTTTTTGTTGCAAATACTTTTTTGTTATATCGTTTAGGAACAATACAACTCATTCATGGAGAAGCTTATAAAAAGGAAGCATTCAGTCAATGGTCAAGAGATATAGCGATTAATGCTAATCGAGGGATCATTTACGATGCTAGAGGTAAAAAATTAGCGGTCAGCGTTCGTTCAGATACCGTTGTTTGTTTTCCGCGAGATGTGATGAAGTCACAAAGAGATGATACTGAAGAAGAATTAGTTCAAGAAGGTTGGATATTTGATTTTCTTAATTTGTTTCGTCGAGACAAACCAGAAGTAGACCAAGAACAAGAAGAGATTTTGGAACAGGCTTATTATAAACAACCAGAGGAAATCGCCTCGATTTTATCAGAGATACTACAAATGGATGAAGAAGAAATATATGCCATGATCACAAGAGACACGGATTATGTCACTTTAAAAAGGTGGGTGAGTCTTGAACAAGCAGAAGCTATTCGAGAACTAAACCTTAATGGCATTCGGGTAATTGAAGATACAAGACGTGTCTATCCTTATGGAAATTTTGCCTCCCATATATTGGGATTTACTAATATTGATCAAGTGGGGATGTATGGCATAGAAAGAACCTTTAACGATGAATTAACGGGTGAACCAGGCAGGTGGATTGTGAATACAGATGCTAATGGTGTGGAATTACCTTTTCCAGGATTTGATAAAAGATATGATCCTATAGACGGTTTAAATGTTGTCTTAACCATCGATGAAGTCATTCAAAGTTTTGCAGAAAGTGCTGTAGAAGAAGCATATTATGAAAACAATGCTAAAAGTGCTACGATGATTATTATGAATCCCCATAATGGTGATGTTTTAGCAATGGCTAGCACACCTTCATATGATCCTAACAAACCTAGAACACCCTTTGACGAGCAAATGGATAGATATTGGTCAGAACTTGATGATCAAGCCCTTCAAAATGAATGGTTTGCTTTATGGAGAAACAAAGCGGTCAATGATTTGTATGAACCTGGATCAACCTTCAAACTACTGACAGCAGCCATTGCATTAGAGGAAAATAAAGCAAGTTTAAAGTCAGAATATTATTGTGATGGATATGTAGATGGCATTGTCAGTGAAACGCCGATACGGTGTTGGAGATATTATAATCCACATGGAAAACAGACATTAGCAGAAGTGATGCAAAATTCATGCAATGATGGCATGGCAGATATTGGATTGGCCATAGGAAAAGAGTTGTTTAGACATTATATCGACGCATTAGGATTTGGGCAAAGGACTAATATTGAAATCAGTGGTGAAGCAACAGGAATTATTAATCATCCCGATAACATGCGAGATGTGCATACAGTGACACAATCTTTTGGTCAAGGCATTTCGGTGACACCGATTCAACTGACAAGTGCAATTGCCACATTAGCCAATGGTGGAAAACTAGTAAAGCCAAGATTAGTTCGACAATTAATTGATAATCAAGGTCATGTGGTTAAAGAAGTTCCAGCGGAAGTAATCAGGCATGTTTTTTCGGAACAAACATGTCAAGAAATGCTTTATGTCATGCAGTCTGTTGTTAACGAAGGCTCGGGTTTAAGTGCGTATGTACCAGGTTATAGTGTTGGAGGTAAAACGGGTACAGCACAAAAGGTGGTTAATGGACGTTATGCAGAAGATTTATATATTACATCTTTTGTAGCTGTGGCACCTACTTATAAACCGGAAATTGTGGTATTATTATTGATTGATGAACCATCCGATTCATATTACGGATCTGTGATAGCTGCACCTATTGTAGGTCGAGTGATAGAAGAAGTTTTAAAATACATGAATGTACCTCCTGTTTATACAGAAGAAGAAAAGGTTAAAATTGAGTCATCTTATGTAGAAGTACCTAATGTGATTGGCATGACCGTTGAAGAAGCCATTAAAACATTAAGTCAGGCGGGTTTAAGAAATAATATAACGATGGATGTTGAACAAGACATTGTTGTCAAAGATCAGTATCCAAAGGCAGGTAATGAGATGATTAAAGGATCTGTGGTCACATTAATGTTAAACTAATATAAAGTAATTGATTTTATCATGGGTCCATAATATGATATTAAAAAGTCACATTGAAAGAGGAACAGGATGCAAATAGTAGAAGTGTTAGAACAAGTTAAAGTCTTATCTTATATAGGTCGGAAAGATCAAATCATTACAGATATCACCTACGACTCCAGAAATTCAGGAGAATTTACTGCATTTTGTGCAATAAAAGGGTTTAAAGTAGACGGACATCATTTTATCCAGTCGGCAATTGATCATGGATGTCCCTTGATTGTCTGCGAAAAACTACCTGAAACACTTATAGAGAATGTTAACTATATTCAAGTTGAAAACTCCAGAAAAGCTTTATCTGAGATCTCGGCGGTTTTAACACCTGAGATAGGATTGATTCCAATCATGGGTGTAACAGGTACAAATGGTAAAACGAGTATTAGCTATTTACTTAAGTATATTTATGATTTTGCAGATTACAAAACAGGTGTTATTGGGACAATGGGAGCCTTAATTGGTGATGAAAAAATAGATCTAGAGAACACAACACCAGAAGCTCCTGATTTACACCACCTACTGAAAACCATGGTAGAAAAAAAGGTCGATTATTGCTTTATGGAGGTTTCTTCCCATGGGACTGAGCTTTACAGGACAGAAAGCCTAAGATTTAAGACAGGTATTTTTACCAATTTAACAGAAGACCATTTGATTTTACATAAAACAATGGAAAACTATTATCAAGCTAAAAAGAAGTTTTTCTACCAAGTGGACAAAGCGATTGTGAACTTAGATGATGCTTATGGTGAGCGGTTATATCAAGAGTTAAAGCAAGATGGAGTGACTGTTTTTGGATATTCATCGAAAAAACCTACAGATGGTTTTATTCAAGATATAATCATTTCCAAATCTGGCTCCCAATTTAAGCTAACGATTAATAATAACACTTATTCGATTGCAATAAAAACACCAGGTGAGTTTAATATTTACAATTATACATCTGCTCTGATGGCCGCTATTTATGATGGGATAAATCCTCAAAAGGCCATCCATGCATTAGAAAAAATTCCAGGTGTTGTCGGGCGATTTGAATTTTTAGAGAGCACTTTAGATTGTGCTGTCATTCTCGATTTTGCTCATACACCAGATGGGTTACAAAAAGTCTTAGAAACAATCAACCAATTTGCAAAAGGTAGGAAATTGGTTTTATTTGGAGCCCAAGGAGAGAGAGACATCAGCAGAAGAGGTCAAATGGGAGATATAGCAGGTCATTATTGTGACTATGTGGTCTTAACATCTGATAATCCTGTCTATGAAGATCCTTATGATATTTGCATGGAAATTGCTGAAGCTGTTAAAAAACATCATCAAAACATAGCAATTATCTTAGATAGGGAGCAGGCGATCAGGCATTTAATTATGGAATATGAGCCAGGAGATACTATTTTGTTAGCTGGTAAATCTACAGAACCTTATCAAATCATTAAAGATAAAAAGGTTCCTTATGATGAAAAAACAGTTGCATTGAGAGCCATCAGACATCAAGAAATCATAGAACGGAGCCAGTTATGATCACGCAAAACCTTTTATCTTTTTTCATTGCTTTTTTAGTTGTTTTTATATTACTACCTAAAGGAATACCTTATCTAAAAAGGTTAAAATTTGGACAAGTTGTTAGAGAAGAAGGTCCAAAATCTCATTTAGTAAAAACGGGTACACCCACTATGGGTGGTGTTTTTATGATCATATCCCTTATCATTGCATATGTTATCTTTATCCCAAAAAATTCAACAACAGCAATATTTATGGTAACGGTGATAGGTTTTTCTATTGTGGGATTTGTTGATGATTACATAAAAGTTGTCAGAAAAAGAAATTTAGGTCTAAGAGCCTATCAAAAAATGGCCGGACAAATTATAGTTGCCTTTGCTTTAGTGTGGTATCAAGCAAAGTATAGTGCACATAACACAGCAATCTATATACCGATAATGAATCGATTTTTAGACCTAGGCCTGTTTTACTACCCTTTTACAATGGTAGTGGTAGTTGGTATTGTTAATAGTGTGAATTTAACAGATGGATTAGATGGTTTAGCATCGGGTGTGGTCAGTATCTTTTTAATTGCATTTATGATTGTGTTATGGAATATCTCAAAAATAGTCGTGATACCGTCATCATATTATCTGATGACGAGTAGTTTACTGGGGGCAGTG
>SKID01000095.1 GCA_007116605.1 Tissierellia bacterium | reverse complement strand
TTAGAATTATCAGAAGAAAAAATACATTCTTTAGTGTTGAATAAACATTTTGTTAACAAATTATCCAATCTAATTAACCGTCCAGAAATATCCTGTGGTGATGTCCTTAACCTTTGCGTTGATATCATGAATTATGTGAGCCAAAAGAAACAAGAAGATTGGTTAAATTATACTTACAATTATGTTCTGAATCTCTCTTTTCCTCATGCTACGAAATTACCTATAGAAAAAGTTTATGATAAAGCTGTTTTTATCTATCTCACCATCTTACGGACTATCTTCAGAAATGAAGCAAAGAATAAGTCTTTTAACAAGTTTATGCATTTTGAGTTTTTAACAAAGGATGAAATTAACCAGCTTCGTAATCCTAATGAATATCTACGGTTCAAAAAGACTTTTGATGATCGTTATATTTATGAGTTAATGCGTCTGAGTTATGAAACGACTGGCCATAACACGATAGCACATATCTGTGGCGTCCACTTTACGGCTATGCATGTGGGTCGTCAGTTAATGGCTGCCGGTGTCCCAATTGATTTAGGAAGGATTTCAGGCGCTGCGGCAGGTCATGACATCGGTAAATACGGTTGTGTTGGTTCAGAACAAAAACGTGTTGCTTATTACCATTACTATTATACAGAAGTATGGTTTAAGCAGTTTAATATGCCCCAAATCGGTCATATTGCTTTGAATCATTCAACTTGGGATTTAGAGCTTGAAAATCTTCCTCTTGAATCTCTCGTCTTGATATATGCAGATTTTCGAGTTAAGAATAATACCGATTTGAATCCTACAAGAATGCATATATACTCTTTACAAGACTCTTTTCAAGTCATCCTCAACAAACTTGACAATGTAGATGATGCAAAAGAAAAGCGCTACAGACGAGTCTATTCAAAATTAGAAGATTTTGAAAAATTTATGATTTATAAAGGAGTCGATACCCAACTGATTAGTCGTGAGTTGAGAGTCCCACCAATGAAAGATAATGCTTTAATGTTTAAAGATGAGATCGTTGAAAACTTTAAACACATGGCTATTAGTCATAATATTGATTTGATGTATAAGCTAAGTTCTGATGATTCACTAAGCATCTTGCTAGAAGCTGCACGAAGTGAAAAAGATTGGAAAAATATCCGTTCTTATCTAACTGTTTTCAATGAATACTCCACCTATTTAACACCTAAACAAAAATTGCTAACTATGAGTTTTATGTACGATTTATTGATGCATCGAGAGGGCGACATCCGGCGACAAGCCTCTGAGATTTTAGGTATGACTATTGCCGAATTTGATGATGAGTATCGTAAAGAAGTTCCAGAGGATAAACAGCTTGATAAACCAGAAATTGACAGCTTCATGTTATGGGAAAAATATCTAGAAAAAACGATTTATCCTGACCATAAAATTATTGATCAACACAAAGTATGGATTGGTTATTCACTCAAGACCATGCTTGGTGCTTTAATTGAAAAATCCAATCCCAAATATCACCTTCGGTACATTGATACTTTTCTAAAGTATTTAGATACTAGTGAAAAAAACAGAGACAAAATTTTTATAAAATTAGATGCATTATGGCGTCTACCCTATCCTAGTCTTAATCAAGAACAAGTAGAAAAAATTGTTTCATATGTCTCTCATTATTTTTATTCTGATCCTGAAACTATCGTAATCGCTTTAGATACTGCTGAAAGGATTGCTTTTTCATTAGGTGAAAACACTGCTTTATCTCATCTTTTTGTCCAATATATGGAGGACATGGGTTCTCATGATGAGTTATCTGTCTATTACTTAAAGTACAAAATCTGTCAACACTTGAATGTGGATCCTATTTTAACAGGTTTTTACGAAGCAAAGTTGCTTGAGTACGGCAATGACTTATCGGAAGTTTTTTTAATGAACTTAAAATCAGCTGTTCCATGGATTATAAAAGCCACCAATGTGAAGTATATCCAAGAGTTTATAGGTCAAATATCGCCTTTATCTCGACTTCATATGGCTACCCATTTATGTAATCTTGTCAAAGTCAGCGGAGTTGAATTTGTTAGAAATCAAGCCGGTAAAGCACTGTTAAAATTAGCCCCTTACTTATCTATTGATCAAAGAAATGATGTTGCTATTGAATTATTGCGTGGTCTTGATATTGAAGGGTATGAGTTTTCTAAGTATATTCCTAGGTATTTAGGTGAGTTCACTTTATATTTACACCCAACAGAGTTGGATGAATCTATTGCAGATTATGAGCTATATGCTAAAGACAGAAGCCCAAGAACCATTCCTTTAATTCTTAACACTGTGTCGTTTATGGTAGAGTATTATAATCATTATCCTGAACGTTTTCAAGAAAACCGCACGGTATTTAAACAAAGACTTGAGAAACTTATCGGTATTCTTTTAGCCGGATTAGCTAATTATGATACGACTATCCGACAAGAAGCTTTTTATTTCATCGGTAAAAATATCTTTAATTCAAAAGTGTTATCATTAGAAGAAAAACACGCTATTTTTAAGAAAATCGGAAAAAAATTACTCACATTATTATCCGAAAGAGATTTGTCAGATGTTTTTTTTATCAGTAATGCTGCTTCTCTAAACCATATTTATCGTTTTATTAGTGATTATCAGTTTTTCATTGGACCTATTGGCCATCAAGAAAAAACACGTGCTTCTTTTTTTCCTGGCACATTTGATCCTTTTTCTGTAGGACACAAACAGATTATTAAAGAGATTAAAAAGCTTGGATTTGAAGTGTATTTATCTTTAGATGAATTTTCTTGGTCTAAAAAGACGCAACCTCGTCTTTTCAGAAGACAAATCGTCAATTTATCTATCGCAGACGAACTAGATGTCTATTTGTTCCCAGATGATAAATCTATCAATATCGCAAATCCAAAAGATATCAGTTTACTGAAGACACTGTTTGGTCAAATGGATGTTTATCTTGTAGTGGGCAGTGATGTGATTGTGAATGCTAGCGCTTACCATGCACGGGCAAGTAAATTCTCTATTCATTCATTGAACCATATTATTTTCAAGAGGGCTTCTGCCTTATCATCAGATGTAGAAGATTCCCGCTCTATGGAAATGGCTAGCAAAATCAAAGGTGATGTTATTCAACTTAAATTGCCTGTCCATATGGAAGACATTAGCTCTTCTTTGATAAGAGAGCATATCGACGAAAATCGTGATATTTCTAATCTCGTCGACCCCATGGCACAAAAATTCATTTATGATTACAATTTATATTTAAGAGAACCTCAGTATAAATCAATGATTCAAACTAAGCCAATGGATATTCAAATTATTGACAGCCTTACTGATCAAATTCGATCAGAAATAGGGCATCATATCTTCGTACATACTGATTTGTATAAAAATATTGGAGAAGACATTCAAGCAAAAAACCTGAAATTTTTGATTATTAGAAGTACTCAAGAAAATGGTAAAATTATCGGATTTTCTGCCTTCCATTTTATTAAGCTTACTGAACTTTATCGAGAGTTTAAGAACAGCGATGTCACTGAGCATATTCGCAGCGTGGCATCAGGAAAAATCCTGATTATTGATGGTATCTACATCACTCAAAAAAACGCCTACTCTGATTTAGAGCAAATTTTAATCACAGAAACCTTAGCTTATGGTTTAGAGGAAGATTTAACTTATGCCTTATATCACAATATTTTAACCAATATTGATACCGCTCAGATTTATGAAATCCTAGATTTACAAGGGTTTGTTAAACTGCCTGTGGAAAATCAAGAACAGGATGTGTATGGTGTTGATATGCGCAAAACCATCTCGTTAATGCTGAATGTCAAAAGCTTTCTAAAAGAACCTTTTAGCAGCAACAACAAAGTCATGAGTGTGGCCAATGATACTCGGAAAAGGTTGCAAAAATCATTAACAACCCTTTATCCTGGGTCATTAGTGCTTACATTTAATAACTCTATGCTCCATCAAAAATTAATCAAAAAGCTTTGTGCCACAAACCAAGTATCTTCTACTCCTTACGAAGTGAGAAAACTTGGGGAATTAATGTGCGTCCCTTTTGGCAACATGCTTCAAGGTAAAATCGTTCCTAATACAGTGACCAAGTCTTTACATACAGAAAAAATGTTTTTTCCTGATTTAAGTGGTTTCAAAATTGGTGAATACCCGAATTATCCGTCTCTCCCTGATCAAGTAAAAACAATCAAATCTTTTGATAGACCCGTTATATTAGTAGATGATTTGCTCCATAAAGGTTATCGCATTAAAGCCATCGAACCCTTGTTTAAACAAGAAGGAATTCCTATTCAAAAAACCATTGTTGGCATTTTATCAGGCAGAGGAAAAGAACTAATGGATATTCGAGGAAGAGATGTGGATGCTGCTTATTTCATTCCTAATTTGAGACTGTGGTTTAATGAAAATTTGATGTATCCATTCCTTGGTGGAGACACTATCCTGAGAAACAACGATTCTAAACTCAGTTTAATTCAATCGATTAATCTCATTTTGCCATATGTGGCACCCCACTTTATCAAAACAGATAATATTAAAACCATCTTTGACTTGTCATTGGTTTGTTTAGAAAACGCCCGAGATATCATGGTAGCATTAGAAAAAGAATACCAAAAAGTCTATGAGCGATCATTGACATTAAGTCGTTTAGGCGAAGTGACCATTTCACCAAGATTCCCAGACAAAGGTGATGATTTGCAATATAATTTTAACAAAAAACCTTCTGTTTATATCAACAATGACATTGATGAACTCATGCGTATAAGACGTATCGCTGATTA
>SKID01000038.1 GCA_007116605.1 Tissierellia bacterium | reverse complement strand
GTAGGTACATTTACCGAAAATTTTAGTTGGGAATCACTCACCCCTGGATGGTATTCCATCCAAGTGACTAATGGTGCTCAAAAAATTATTTACCATGAATTTTATATTAACGAATATACTAAACCTATCTATAAAGTGGATAGTTGGTTCGATAAAGATTTTATTCTTGTAGGTGATACCATAGAATACAATCTTCAGACTAGCTTTTTTGAAGGTGGACCTGTAGGAGATATGACTTTTAACTATTATATGCATGCCGGGGGAGATTCTTTTGAAGGGCAATTGACTTCAAATGCTCAAGGCGAAGCTAGCCTTTCATTTACTCCTAAAGGTCGTGGGCAATCTTGGCGACCTGAGTCTGCTAGCATGGAAATTTACAATCGCCATGCTGAAGATCAACCCATTACTAGCTATGCTCGCTTCACCTTTTTACCTAAAACACGCATGCTAGAGTTGGAGTATGATCCTCATGTTGAAACGCCTTCAATGACAATACTTGGTCATGCATTAGATGCAAGTAAGTATCAATCTGATTATTCTTTTGATTATAAATTAATGAGAGGGCAACCATTAAGTGAAACAGTAGATGTCTCAGTTGTTGCCACATGGTATGAACAAAAAGAAATCGGTGAAGTTTATGACTTCATTAATAAATTGAATCGAAAAACTTATGAGTCTGTTCGTCGCACAGAAACCCTTGTGTCTGAGAGTGTTCAGTTAGTCAATGGACAATATATTTTAGATATGCCATTTGCACTGGATGATTCTAGAAGTTATGAAGTCCGTGTCACCATGCCTGATGGCCAAGGAGGCCGTATTGTTGAATCTACAATGGTCAATCATTATCGAGTTTGGTACTCAGACCCCTTTGCTAATTACTTTTATCTTAGTACTGATGATTCTGGAAATGGCTTTGGATTAAATGATGCAGTTCATTATTCATTGACTAGTGATGGGATTATTAATGAAAAAGAAGATGATAAACTCATAGTCATGCTTTTACAAAATGGTCTTGTGAAGCATCTAATCACAGATGATATAAAAGGCTCTTTTGAGTTTATTGAAGACTATATCCCTAATATCATGATTCACGGTGTTTATGTTAAAGATGGCTTTATGTATAAAACCATGTATCCTAGCCATGTGACTTACGACTATCACGAAAGAGAAATGTCTATCCATTTAAAAGTAGATGATACTGTCTATGGTCCAGGAGATGAAGTCACTATTGACCTGACTACTTATGATGCTCAAGGCAACCCCTATCCTGCAGATGTGAATATTAGCATTGTAGATGAGGCTTATTTTGCCCTGTATGGACAAGATGCTGATTTATTGTCTAAGCTTTATGAAATCACTTATGGGACTGGGATTTTAACAGAGTTTGTCTCATCAGAAAAAAGTGGTGGTTTCTTCGACATGCGTACAATGGCAGAAATGGGTGGAGATTTTGCTGAGTACTATGTGAGAGGCGACTTTAAAGATACGGCGACTTTTATTACTGTTAGAACCGATGCCACTGGTCAAGGAAAGTACCAGTTTAAGCTTCCTGATAATTTAACATCCTGGAGAATTACCTATCAAGGATTGAACGATCGCATGGAAGGTACTACTGGTAGACAAAATATCGTCACTAAGCTACCTTTTCATGTCTCCACAATTATTAGCCGATATTTTATCACCAACGACGAACCTCATATTAGTTTAAGAGTGTTTGGTGAAGAAGCCGTTAAAGGTTCTCCTATTGATTTCCGTGTGGTTTTGGAAAATCAATCCACTGACTCAGAAACTATCTATGAAACACAAGGATTTGCAGGCGAATATACCCATGTTGCTTTAGGTTCATTGCCTAAGGGAGACTATCAAGTGACTATTTATGCCACAGATGGAACTTATACGGATGCTTTGCAGGAATCTTTCCAGGTTGTGGATTCTGCTGTTTTCGTTAATCTCAAGAATCGCTATCTTTTAAAGCCAAACATGGTATTTGCACCTATTTATAGCATGGGAGAATTGACTTTCTTCAATAATAGTCAGTCTGATTTCTATAATAGTTTATTAGATTTGAGATTTTTAAGTGGCTCTAGAGTGGATCAATTGATGAGCCAAATGGAAGCCCGAAGATTTATAAAAGACAATTTTGATCCAAGTCTTGAATTATGGGAATCCTCTTTATCTAAATATCAATCATGGGATGGCGGCATTAAGCTATTGCCCTATGGAGATAGTGACACATTGATGACCCTTCGTGTGATATTGATGAATCCTGAGTATTTTAATCAAGAAATGCTGATTACCTATCTCAGGAACCATATCATGAATCCTAACGCTGACCTTAATCAAGTCACTCAATCTTTAGCCTCTTTAGCTGCCCTGAACAAGCCTGTTCTCCTTGATTTGTATGATGTTTTAGATACGGTAGACTTAACAACACATCAGAAAATTGTTATGGCATTAGGCTTTGAAGCAATCGGCGATGTTCAACAATCCATTTCTTTATACGAAGAATTGAGAAGCTTAAATTTTGATGGTCTTGATGGTGAAAATTATTTAAATAAAGCTATGATGGCTGTTTTAGCCGTTAAATTAGGAGATGTGACACAAGGTGACCTGTGGTTCAAGGAAATCTATCAACAGCCTTCACGCTTTGAATTGTCTTATCTTGAACAATTAACTTATATCAAACACCGTAATGTGATGGAAACTGATGAAATAAAAAGCCTTACCGGGCAAGCTGTTATCCAAGTTAAAGGGCAGCAACAGACTATCGATATTTTTGGATTTGAGACTAAAACCATCACAGTTTCACCTGAAGATTTATCCAACATGGTTATCCAGTCTGTCACCGGTGATATGGGTGTGTATGTCTTTGGTTTAGCAGACTTTGAAACACTTAAAACCCATCAGGTGGATGGATATACATTAACACGTCACTACTCAGCACCTAACGAAAATTCCCTTGATTTTCAACATTCTGATTTGATTAAAGTCACTTTAACACCTTCTATCTCTGAAGATGATCATGGCACTTACATCATCACCGATTTTATTCCAGCAGGTTTTAGGCTCATCAAGTCTGATCATTGGTATGAACAACAAGGACAAAAAGTTTCTTTCTACTACTGGAGCAGACAAAACCCTAGTCGTATTACCTATTATATGCAGGCCGTATTGCCTGGAACTTACACCGCAGATCATGCTACTATCACAAGAATTGGAGATACAGGTGTCAATTACACTGATCACCAAATCTTGACTGTACGCTAAGAAATCGATATATCCCATGACTCACAGTGCTTAGACTCCCACTTCTTAAAGTGTGAAGTCTGTCCTGTAGAATCACTATATCAGGGTCTCTAATACTCAGGTGGCGTTTAAAACGCCACCTGAATCTAAGAATCCTGTTGATCATGTCAAAATACAGAGGTGAACCCACCCTTGAAAAAATTTCTAATTTGTTTATTGATACTAGTTTTGTTATCAGCATGTCATGAGCCATCCGATCCTGCTTCTGAAGGTTTTCTATATGATGTTTCTTCTAATGACTTTGAAGTTTTACCTTTGGTGGACTTTGAAAAGAATTTGTTTTTATCTAATTTATCCACTTACTCAAAAGAGCCTTTTGACCAAGTCATTGGTGCGATTTCTTCACATCATACATTAGCTTCTGCTTTGATTCATGACTTATTTACAGCTTTGCCTCATGATGCATTTGACCATATCGTCATCATGGGTCCTGATCACAAAAGTCGTCATGGGCTTAAAATTTTAACTACAAAAAAAGGATGGTCAACACCTTTTGGTGTTATACCACCTCATTTAGAGTATCATGAGACACTTTCTCAACATCCATTTGTGGAAATCAATGACAATGTATTGCAAAGAGAACATTCAAGTACTGCATTGATTCCCTTTGTTGCATATTATTTCCCCGATGTGACTGTAACCTGTCTTGCCTTATCCTCTGCAATGAATCAACAGGAGTCTATTGATTTTGGTCATTTTCTAACAGAGATGATTCAGACTGATGCTACTCTTGTTATCGCTTCTTTAGATTTTAGCCATTATCTTCCTGTACATGTGGCTTATGGGAAAGATGCTGAAACCTATGAAGCCATGGTGAATCATGATTACAGGAAAATCATGACTTTTACTAATGATCATGTTGATTCTCCTCCAACGCTGGTGGCATTTTTGACTTATTTAACCAATGGTCAGTACAGTGAATCTCATGTTTTAGCCCATAAAAATTCTTTTGATATTATTCCAGCTGAAAATCACAATACTACTAGTTATTTCATGATGATTTATACAAAAGGTAGGGGTAGCGACTCAGAATAATCTTAGGGGTGCTACTCTACTACAATCGGTCTTTAAAATAGTCCATATCGAAAGTATACACCATGTCCTTGCGTTCGACAGCCACTTTGGCTTTTTGTGCCACATCTGGATTGTTTTTTATTTTGGTTAGTAATTCTTTTGTCGGGTTAACTGCTGTGGGATGTCCAACTAGTTGAAACATGGATAAATCTCCAGCTGTATCTCCATAAGCGTAAGACTGACTTAAGTCAATATCGTATTTTTTGACAAAATAATCTACAGCATTTTCTTTGTTGCGACTATCCCACATAGGCAATATTTGACCTGTAAAATAATCTTGGTCATCTTTTAAATATTTTGATCCAATAAAGTCATCAAATCCATGTTTTTGAGACATTTCTTTGACTAATTCTTCAGGCGAACCTGAGATGGTTATGATGCGATGTCCTTGCTCTTTATGAAACTGAATTCTATCTCG
>SKID01000350.1 GCA_007116605.1 Tissierellia bacterium | reverse complement strand
TTATTAGAGCAGTTCACGGATGTAGGTGATTACTATCGGAATAAATTTGAATATATTTTGGTGGATGAGTATCAAGATACGAATCGAGTTCAGTACTTGTTAGTAAAAATTCTTGGTCAAAAGAAGTCTTCAAAAGAAAATGTTTTTGTAGTTGGCGATGAAGACCAATCTATTTATGGTTGGAGAGGTGCAGATATTCAAAATATTTTAGATTTTGAAAAAGATTTTCCTGCAGCTAAAGTCATTAAGTTAGAACAGAACTATCGATCGACTCAAAATATTTTACAAGCAGCCAATTCGATAATAGAAAACAATACTCAAAGAATAGGGAAAAATTTGTGGACAGAAGGGAATAAAGGAGACAAAATCCAACTTTATCAAGCAAATAGCGAAAAGTCGGAAGCCTTACATATTGCAGAACGTGTTTATAATGAAAAAAACATCCATAGAACCTCCTATAATGATATAGCGGTGCTGATGAGAACTAGAGCTCAGACACGATCGATAGAAGAGCGATTTTTAATAGAAGGCATCCCTTACGTGATTGTTGGAGGACAAGAGTTTTATGGGCGAAAAGAAATAAAAGATTTATTGGCGTATTTAAGATTAGTGCAGAATCCACAAGAGGATTATAGTTTTAGGCGTGTAGTGAATGAGCCTAAAAGAGGTATTGGAAAGCGATCCTTAGAAAACATCATGGAATTTTGTGAATCGGAAGGGATGGCTCTGATTGAAGCTTACAATCAAATGCCAAAGTCAACAGTTTCTGGCAAAGTCATACAGGAACTAAAAACTTTTGCAGAATTTATTAATCAATATCATGAGCATCAAAACACGATGACGCTTTTTGATTTAGTAGAAGGAGTTTTTACAGGTTCAGGATTGAGAAGGGCTCTGGAAAAAGATCATTCTATAGAAGGGCAGTCTCGACTCGAAAACATACAAGAGTTCTTTTCTAAAGTGAAGGATTTTGAAGACAAAAGTGAAGAAGTGACTTTAGAAGATTTTCTCACCCATATTTCACTATTGACGGATATCGAAAAAACAGATGTTAAAGATCGTGAAAATGTCACGTTGATGACTGTGCATTCTGCTAAAGGACTTGAATATGATGTGGTTATTGTAGCAGGTTTAGAAGAGAAACTCTTTCCTATACTCAGAGATTCAGATGATGATTTAGAAGAAGAGAGAAGACTTTTCTATGTGGCTTTGACAAGAGCAAGAAAACGCCTTTATTTGACTTATGCTCAAGATCGTATGGTATATGGACGATATGAACCACGTAAGAAGTCTCGATTTATCGAAGAGTTGCCATCAGGAATCATTAACACGAATGTAAAGCAAGAAGAAAAGTATCAATCTCAACATGATCAAGATGTATTTATGGGAGCATATACTGCAACGAAAGAGAAAAGAGATATCAACAAAATAGTAAGTTTAGACAACCAAGCAGGTAAGTTGTTTAAAATAGGCGACAAAATCAAACATAAAAAATGGAATAAAGGAACAGTCGTTCAAGTTAAAGGAGACGAAATAACGGTTGCTTTTGGTGCAGATGTGGGTATTAAAGTGATGATGATGCCGTATGCACCAATCCAAAAAATAAACGAATAGTAATGAGGTTTTGGAATGGACAAAGTGAATAGAATTGAGGAATTGGTTGAAAAATTAAACAATTATAGCTATGCATACTATAATTTAAATCAATTCCAGATTTCAGACAAGGAATATGATGCCCTATATGATGAGTTAAAAACTTTAGAGGAAGAAACGGGCTATATACTGCCATACTCTCCCACTAGCCGTGTAGGAGAAGAGCCTATGGCTAAATTTGAGAAGCACCAGCACTTAGCTCCGTTATGGTCTTTAGATAAAGCTCAAAATGTTTCAGAACTTATTGCTTGGGACGATCGGGTGCGTAAGAGACTAGGCCTTAATCAAGATCAAATCGAATATTGTGTGGAATTTAAGTTTGATGGGTTAACCATCAATCTCACTTATGATAAAGGGCTATTGGTTCAAGGTGCAACTAGAGGGAATGGTACAACAGGTGAAGGGATACTGCCTCAAATAAAGACAATCCCCACTATTCCTTTAAAAATCCCTTATCAAGGACTTTTAGAAGTTCAAGGCGAAGGGGTGATGTCATTTTCAGCACTGGAACAATATAACAGCGAAAATCAAGATATGTTAAAAAACCCGCGGAATGCAGCAGCAGGTGCCCTGCGAAACTTAGATCCAAAAATGACACAAAAAAGAAATTTAAGAGCTTTTTTTTATCATATTGGATACTTTCCAGAGTATCAATTTGATACTCATGAACAAATGATGACTTTTATTCGTGAGCAAGGTTTACCCGTCTACTCTAATATGGTCAAAAAAACAGGCATTCAATCCATTATTGAAATGTTAGAAAAATTGAATGATGAACGTGGTCAAATGGATTATTTAACAGATGGACTAGTGATTAAAGTCAATGATATGCAATATCGAGAAGTACTTGGATATACTCAGAAATTTCCCAGATGGGCCATCGCTTATAAGTTCGATGGAGGAGAGATGGTCACTTATTTAACAGGTATTGAGTGGAATGTGGGACGGACTGGAAAAGTGACACCAACAGGTTTACTAGAACCTGTGGAAATAGGTGGAGTGACTGTTAAAAGAGCGACTTTAAACAATATGGATGATATTCAGAGAAAAAACATTCGACTTCATACGGCGGTACGTATTCGTAGATCTAATGATGTCATTCCAGAAATATTGGGCTCAGCGGAAGAAGATGATCAAACTGGAGAAATCATCATGATGCCAGAAAGATGCCCGGCATGTCACACAATGTTAGAGAGGCAAGGTGTTCACTATTATTGCATTAATAAATTATCTTGTCCTCCTCAAATTGTAGCAAGTATGGTTCACTTTGCCAGTAGAAATGCCATGAATATTGAAGGGTTTAGTGAAAAGACTGCTATACAACTGAAAAATGAGCTTGACATTAAATCCATAGCTCAAGTTTATCGTCTGAATAAAGAGGTGTTATTGGAACTGGATAGATTTGGTGAAAAAAAAGCAGAAAACCTTTTAGAAGCCATAGAAAAATCAAAAAAATGTACATTGAGCCAGTTTATTTATGCCTTGGGTCTCCCTAATATTGGTGAAAAAGCAGCAAAGGATTTAGCCACACATTTTAAATCCTTAGCTCAAATTGAATCAGCCTCTTATGAAGAACTTATTTCCATTCAAGATATGGGACCTGTGAGTGCTCAAAGTGTTGTAGACTATTTTAGTCGTTCTGAAACACAAAAAACGATTATGGAGTTAATTGAATCGGGAATTGAGCCAATTCATGAAGTAATTGTACAAAAGAGCCTCATTCTTGAAGGAAAAACCTTAGTGATTACAGGAACATTGTCCCAGTCTAGAGGAGATGTTAAAAAAAGCATCGAATTATTAGGGGGTAAAGTGACTAGCTCAGTGACAAAAAGCACGGACTATTTGTTGGCAGGAGAGAGTCCAGGATCAAAAATTGAAAAGGCCAAAGCACTTAATGTAAAGATAATTGATGAAGAACAGTTGCGTAGTTGGATGGCTAGTCTAAACGAATAATGTAAGGTAATTAAAGAAAAAAATGCTTATGGATAAGTGGAGATAATAAGATCAACAGGACTCTTGGATTCGGATGGCGTTTGTAGCGCCACCTGAGTGTTAGAGACCGTTATCTAGGGACTATACAGTACTTATCTCCCACTTGTGGAATTGGAAGTCTTAGTACTGTTAGTCATCGGACAAATTGGTAGCGGATCATGAAGGATTAAAAAGGAGAATACAAAGCATGAAAAGATGGCTTGTTTCTATACTGTTGTTATGGTTGTTAGGATTCATGTTAGGACTCGTTGGATGTGAAGTTGGTGTCCCACTGCCTGATGAAAGTGACCCTAATGTTCCAAGCAACAATCATGAAAATGATCACCCGGATCAAGATTTGCCTAATCAAGAAGAAAAAAATGAGCAAATATTAAGGATTAATTGGGGAACCAATCCACCAAAATTAGACCCACAACGAGTTTCAGACCAGCTGTCTGGATGGATTTTGAACGCCGTCATGGAAGGTTTGATAAGAATGAATCCTGACGGTTCTTATGGGATGGGATTAGCAGAATCTTATCATTTGTCTGACGACAAAACTGTTTACACATTTACCTTAAGAGAGGCATATTGGTCTAATGGGAGGCGTATCATAGCACAAGATTTCTACGATGCGTGGATGCGGGCTATTAATCCTATTGAATCCTCTCCTTATGCCCAACAGTTTTACCATATTTTGGGTGCGTCCCAGTACCATAATAGTGAAATACAAGATAAAGATTTAGTGGGCATAAAAGTCATAGACGAAAAAACCCTTGAAGTCACTTTGGTTCAACCCACACCTTATTTTTTAAACTTAACCGCCTTTGTGTCATTTATGCCTATAAGTCCACAAGCATTAGAAGATTTTGGTGCAGAATATGGTACTACCCATGAGTATAAGTTTTACAGTGGACCTTTTATCATTGAGCAATGGGTTCCTGAGAGAATTTTAGTGTTAGCTAAGAATCCAAACTATCATGATGCGAATCAGGTACAATTGGATAAAATTTATGGCTATATGATTCAAGAAAACGATGTTTTGTCTCGTATGTATGACAGGGGAGAGTTGGATCTTATGCAAGTTCCTATTGAATTTTTGGATAAGTATCGTTTTTCTCCAGAGTATCAGACATTATCGGAAGCGACAACATGGTTTTTGATGTTTAACTTAGAGAATGAATA
>SKID01000375.1 GCA_007116605.1 Tissierellia bacterium | reverse complement strand
GATATGAGCGGATTTGATAACCTTGTTTTTTGTGCGTCTCTTTATGGGATGAAGAAGGTGACCCGTGAAAGCAGATCTAGAGAACTTCTCAAACAATTCTCTTTAGATGATACTGGTAACCGACCTTTCAAAGCTTATTCAAAAGGTATGAAGAGAAAGCTCACCATAGCAGCCGGCATCATTCATCATCCTGAAATACTTTTTTTAGATGAACCCACCACTGGCATCGATGTAGAAAGCGCTCGACAGATTCGTAAAATGATTAAAGATCTTAATGATAAAGGGACTACAATCTTTCTGACCACTCATTATATTGAAGATGCTGAGAGATTGTGTCATCGCATTGGTTTTATTGTTGGAGGCAAAGTTATAAAAGTAAGTGATGTGCGCACCTTAATGGATGAAGCTAAGCAAGAAAACATCATTGAGTTTAAAACAAAGACTGATAGCATCAACCTAGAAAAACAATTTACTGATGCTTTTCCAACCATTAAAGTGAAATCAAGTACCCGTCATAGCATTAGAATCGCATCCAAAGAAGACATGGAGCTCATGCCTTTTATGAAACATTTTGAACAGAAAAACATTCAAATTACAGAAGCAAAAATGATACAACCTTCTCTAGAAGAAGTATTTGTTAAAATCACAGGGATGGAAATAGCAAAACTCAGTAAGGAAAAGGAAGGTAAAAAGAAATGAATAAGTCATTAGCATTTTGGAGCATATTGATGAAAGATATGAAAAACTATTACCTAAAACCACCCAATATTAGTTGGGGCATCATTTTTCCTATTTCTTGGACTTTAATGTTTTTTATTCGTTCAGATAGTCCTGTGGATATCCGTAGTATTTTACCAGGTGTCATGGCTTTATCAATTCTATTTGGCACCACTTCTATGCTAGCAGTCACAATTACTTTCGAGAGAAAGAGTCGTTCTTTCGAACGACTGTTATTAGCTCCTATCAGCTTAAATCTATTAATGCTTGCAAAAACAACCGGCGCTATTTTATTCGGAATAGTTAATGCTTTTATACCTGTTTTGTTTGCTTCTTTCATGGTTGATTTGTCTGGAATCCACTGGGTAACAACATTTATTGGTGTTTTTTTAATTGCCGTTACTTCTACTTTCCTTGGTTTATTCATTGCTGTTTCAGTCAGTGAAGTTTTTGAAGCTCAAACATTTTCAAATTTCTTTAGGTTTCCAATGATGTTCCTATGTGGTCTGTTTATCCCCATCGAAAATCTTCCTGTTTTTATTCGTCCACTCTCATATATTTTGCCATTAACTTACGGAGCTGATTTACTAAAAACTTCTATCAACTCTTTGGGCTCAATTAGTCTGTGGGTTAGCCTACCCATTCTTATTATTTATGCTATGGCTTTATTTTCTATTAGCACTCACAATATCAAACAAAAATGGATTTATTAAACTTCAATCAGAAAAACTCAGCTATGATTTAAGCTGAGTTTCATATTTGAATCGATGTTCAACAATGATGGTCTCTTCGGAAAAGCTCCACCACATAATTTGATGGGTCGGTCGCATCAAAATATATTTTTGAGTATAGCTTTTCTATTCTATCCATAGGTGAAAGCAAGTGATATCCACTCTTGATAAAACATTCTCCATTTTCTGAAGAATATGAACATTCGACACGAGCTGTTACGAAACTTCCAATTCTAACCCAATGAGAGGGTATAATATTAATGACAGCTCCTTCATAAGAAATTCCTTCATTTTTAAGCCTATTTAGTCTGACCTTCAGACGGATACTTTTTATTTTTAATCCTATACCCACAAGCATCCACAAAGCACCATTGAGTATAAAACCCCAACTACCGTTTATAAATAAAAACACTAAGCCTATTAAGAAAAAAGGGACTCCAAATCCAAATAAAACCAACTTATAGAGTCCATTCCAAGGCGTTTCTACAATTCCTTTAACCAAGTAAACACCTCCATTGATAAAGTTTTTTAGTTTACACCATAAATACTCACATTTTTCCATTTACCTTTCTTAAATACCGCATAAGACCATAAACCTGAAATGATATTGGTCATACTAATTGCAATCCACACTCCTGTAGAATTATATCCTAAGATGATTCCTAAAACCAATGCTAATAAAACCCTTATGACAACCCAACTTACAAAAGTAATCTGGAAAGGTTTTTTGGTATATCCTGCCCCCTGCATTGTTCTTGAGAAAATAATCGATGCTGCATGAAATGGCTCTGAAATACCAATAATTACTAAAAACAGGGTTCCTATCCTTAAAACCGCTAGATTTGATTCATCTAAGAAAAAGTTTATAAAGGGATGTGCAAAAATAACAAAGAATAGTGATATGCCTAGCATCACTATTGCGCCTAATATTGCTGTTGCTCTTCCGCTAGCCTCTGCTCGATCAAATTGCTTTGCACCAAGATTCATGCCTGAAAGTGTGGCTGCCGCTGTTCCTATTGCTAGACCTGGCATTAGTGCGTATTGATTTAAGTTAGTTCCAATGACAAAGGCAGGTAATGCAAATTCAGCATCCAAAGTTCTTGCCAAAATAGCAAACATAATAAAAGTCGTGGCATTTCTAGACAATCCCTGAAGCCCTGAGGGTACACCTATACTTATAATTTGCTTAGACGCTTTCCAGATAGGCTTTACCATATGTATTAATTTGACTTTTATATCAAACTTTCCACTTAGCAATAATCCCCATGATACCATGACGCTGATTATTCTCGACAGGGCTGTTCCCATTGCAGCTCCTGCAACACCATAGGCAGGGAATCCAAACATACCGAAAATAAAGATATAGTTGCCGATTACATTGACAATATTCATCATAATATCAATATAAAGGGGTGTCTTTGTATCTCCTGCACCTTGGAAGATGGATCTAGCCATAAAATGAAGTAGAAAAAAAGGGACCGCCAGAAAGAACACTTCCATATATTCCATTGCATAATTTAATACACCATCTGTTACGCCGAGAACTCTTAAACTGAACTCATTGGTCATCAATCCAACTGGAACAATCATAGCTGAGAGCATTAATGATAGCAAAAACGCTTGCCCTGCAGCAATACTCGCTCCTTCTTGGTCATTTCTTCCCACAAATCTTGCTACCATTGCAGTAGTTCCTGTAGAAATTGCAATGACTAAAACCATAAAGATCATGATGATATTTCTACTGGTTCCTACTGCTGAAATAGCATCCACTCCAACAGTGCCTACCATTTTCATATCAATGGTGCCCACAGAAACTTGCAATAATGACTGAAGAATAACGGGCCATGCTAGATATAGGGTAGTCTTATATAAATTTTCATTTTTAAGTAAGTATTCTCTTCTCTTTTCATAATTCGCATTTGCCAAAACAATCTCCTCCAACAAATTATTTTAACACTTGTATGGAAAATTATCTAGACCTTCAAGAAATATTTCAAAAACGACGCAACACCTATACCCTTGTGGAATTGGCTAGAATTTTATATAATGAAAGAAATTCTTTCACAATTATTCACATCACAAGTTCAGAAATTAAATCTTAATTTCCACATCAAAACCATCAGGAGATAGGGGGCACCATGAAAAAAGTGATTATATATGCTAGTGATAGTTGTGGCTACTGTCATCAGGCTAAAAAATTTCTAATGGACCATCATATAAGTTTTCAGGAAAAAAAAGTAGATTTTGATAAACAAGCTCAAATGGAAATGATGCAAATGGGTGCAAAAGGAGTCCCCGTCATTAAGGTGAATGACGAAATCATTTTTGGGTTTGACCTTCAACGATTAGAACAATTATTTGGCAAGCAAGTGATTAGCTGTCCTCATTGTGGTAACAAAATGAACATTCCTAAAAACAGAGGAACACTAAAAATCACTTGTCCCCACTGTTCTCAAATGTTTCAAATAAATAGCAATACTTAGGAGGGCTAATTTTCGTGATAAACTATTGTGATATTAAAGCAGCTAGAGAACGAATTTCTCAGTATATTTACACAACACCTTTAGATTTTTCTATGTTTTTAACAAATGAAGACACTCAAGTGTATTTAAAATTGGAATGTCAACAAAAACAAAAATCATTTAAAGTAAGAGGCGCATTAAGCAAAATTACCGCTTTGACTCAAGATGAAATCTCCAGAGGCATTGTGACGGTATCTTCAGGAAACCATGGTGCAGGTGTTAGTTTTGCAACTTATATTCTTGGTATACCAAATGCTAGAGTCTATGTACCTAAAACAACACCTAGAGCAAAGATTGATAAAATTCAGTATTTTGGAATAGAAGTAAGACAAGTAGGTCAAAATTATGATCAAGCTCACATGGAAGCAATGGAAGAAATAGAAAAAGAACAAATGACATATGTGGATGCATGCTCAGATATTGAACTCATAGCGGGGCAAGGAACTATCGGCTTAGAAATTATAGAACAATTGCCTGATGTGGATGTCATTTTGGTTCCGATTGGTGGGGGCGGTCTTATTACAGGCATCAGTATTGCTACAAAACATCTAAGACCAAATATTAAAATCGTTGGTGTACAAACAGAAGCATGTCCTGCAATGGTTAAGTCCTTGGAAGACAACGTCTTTTATGAAGAATTTCCATCTAAAGATAGTATTTGTGATGCTTTGATCGGTGGGGTCGGTGCAATTCCGTTTCAAATGGCAAAGACATGTATCGATGATATCCTAGTAGTTGAAGAGAAGTTTATTCTAGATGCGACAAAGCATTTGTTAGTCAATGAAAAAATTGTAGCAGAACCTTCAGGTGCTATTGGTGTAGGGGCATTGAAGCAATATGCTTCCTATT
>SKID01000121.1 GCA_007116605.1 Tissierellia bacterium | reverse complement strand
TTTGAGCAGAGTTATGTAAAAAAATATGTTTATTAAATAGATAGAATAAACACAAAATGTATAAGGAGGTGGATTGAAATGAAAAGAACTTATCAACCTAAAAAAAGACAAAGAAGCAAAGAGCATGGTTTCAGAAAAAGAATGAAATCAAGTGCTGGAAGAAATATTTTAAGAAAACGTAGAGCAAGAGGAAGAAAAAGATTATCAGCGTAAGGCTCTGTTATAGGGCCTTTTGTTCCATTTAGTCCACTAAGGAAAACTAAATGAAAAAAGAAAATACGATTACTAAAAACAAAGATTTTAGAAAAGTCTATTCAAAAGGTACATCTTGCTCTGATTACAATTTGGTTTTGTTTGTTTATCAAAGAAATCGAGAAAACAAAAGATTTGGAGTGACTACAGCAAAAAAAATCAGGAAGGCTGTAACAAGAAATAAAGTAAGGCGACGATTAAAAGAGATTATCCGTAAATACAAAGACCAAGTAAAAGATGGTTATGATATCGTTGTCATGTGTCGACTAACTGGAAAAGATTCAGATTTTTCTGACTTAGAAAAATCTTATGTGAGACTTCTGAAAAAGTCGAAGGTGTGGAAGAAGGAATAATTGTGACAAAAATCGTCATTGGTATGATTCAGTTATATCAAAAATATTCAAGTAAAAACGGTAGAAGTAATTGCCGATTTTACCCAACGTGTTCTCAATACACGAAAGAAGCTTTAGAAAAATATGGATTACTGAAAGGTCTTTTTTTGGGTTTTAAACGGATTGTTAAATGCCATCCTTTTAACCCTGGAGGATACGACCCTTTAGTATGACTTGGAGGTTTATTTCATGCAAATGATCGCAAGACCCTTGGGTTTCATTGTTAAAATCATTTATGATGTTTTGTCTATATTAGACAATCCATTGATATCAGCTTATGCGATGGCAATCATCGTGGCATCAATTTTACTAAAATTAGTATTATTTCCTTTGACAAAAAAACAAACAGATTCTATGAAAAAAATGCAGGAACTTAATCCTGAATTAGCAAAGTTAAAACTGAAGTATAAAAATGATTCAGAAACCCTGAATAGAAAGACAATGGAACTATATAAAGAAAATAATGTCAACCCTATGGGAGGATGTCTTCCATTATTGATTCAATTCCCGTTTTTAATTGGCTTTTTCTATGTTTTAAGAGAACCTGTCACTTATGTTTTTAATGGAAACCAAATGGCTTATGATATGATTAATAAAAGCTTTATTTGGATTAATGATTTAGGTTTTGCTGCGAATCATGTTTTCGAAAATGGCCTTGTCAACGGATTAGGGATGGGTGGAGCAACACTGCCATTAATAGGAGCAGCTATACCAATTTTGGCTATTTTAGCTGGTATTACCACATATGTACAAACAAAAATGACTACGTCTACTCAACCAACTGGTAATGATCAACAAGCAGCAACTCAAAATACAATGGCTATGATGATGCCAGTGATGATATTTTTCTTTGCTTTGAATTTTCCATCGGGTTTAACTTTATATTGGGTTGTTAGTAATCTGTTCCAAATTACTCAACAGTATGTGGCTCTTCATAATGGTAGAAAACTCGTGGAGGTAAAAACCAAATGAAATTCATAATTAAAGAAAGTGAAACCGTTGAAAAAGCAGTCAGTCTTGGATTAGAAGAATTAAAAGCAGATATCAGTGAAGTTGAGATAGAAATTGTTCAAGAACCAAGTCGCAGTTTTTTAGGAATTTTGTCAAAAAACGCAAAAGTTAAAATTACAGTTATTGATGGACCTAAGGAAAAGGCAAAAGACTTTTTACAGACATTGTTCGAAAAGATGGATATAGAATGTGACTTTAGTGTAGAACTTAATGATGATGTGCTTAATATTCATGTGAATAGAATAGATCCTGATGATAAAGGAATATTAATTGGAAAAAGAGGCAAAAATCTAGACGCACTACAGTATTTGTTAAGCTTAGTTATTAATAAAGATCGTCAAGATTATGTAAGAACAATTGTGGATGTGGAAAACTATCGAGCAAAAAGAGAAGAGACTTTGGTTAGGTTAGCTCATAAAATGGCTGATAAAAGCCGATACTACAATAAAAAAGTTCGACTTGAACCCATGAATCCATATGAAAGAAGAATTATTCATTCTGCGCTTCAAGGGGAAAAAGATATTATCACCTACTCTGAAGGGGAAGACCCTTATCGAAAAGTGATTATTGATGTGAAATAAAAGTATAACCCGGTGAAGATCGGGTTATTTTGTTAATTGGAGGTATTTATGGATCGAGATACCATAGGAGCAGTTGCTACTTCTGTTGGCATTGCAGGTATTGGCATTGTAAGAGTAAGTGGAGATCAAGCCATAGGATCTGTATCTAACATATTTAAGTCTAAAAAAGGTCAATCTTTAGATATGTTATCCAATCGTAAAATTCATTATGGATGGATTGTAGAGGAAGATGGAAAAATAATTGATGAAGTATTAGTGGTTCCTATGAAGAGACCTTATACTTATACTAAGGAAGATGTGGTTGAAATACATTGTCATGGAGGTATTGTTTCAGTCGAAAGAATACTAAAAAAACTACTTGATCAAGGCGTACGACTGGCTGAAAGAGGAGAATTTACTAAACGAGCTTTTTTAAATGGTCGCATTGATTTGTCTCAAGCTGAAGCTGTGATGGATTTAGTGAGTGCTAAGACTAAAAATAGTTTTCAATTATCTATGAATCAACTACAAGGGAGATTGTCGCAAGCTTTAAATGATATTAGAAAACAACTTGTAGATATGCTTGCCCATATCGAAGTCAATATTGATTTTCCTGAATATGATGAAGAAGAAGTGACTCGAGAACATTTATTAAATATTTCCCGGGAAATTGAAAGTAAAATATTTAGATTGATTGAAACCTCTGAAGTGGGAATGATACACCGTGAAGGCATTAAAACTCTAATTTTAGGGAAGCCTAATGTTGGAAAATCATCATTAATGAATTACTTGCTAAACGAAAATAGAGCCATTGTGACTGATATTCCTGGAACCACAAGAGACACGATTGAAGAGTTTGTTAATCTAGCGGGTGTGCCTTTGAAAATCATTGATACAGCAGGGATTAGACAAACAGAAGATATAGTCGAAAAAATTGGTGTTGAAAAAGCCTTACATAAAATTGATGAAGCGGATTTGATTCTAGTTGTTTTTGATGGATCTCGTTATCTAGAAGAAGAAGATTTAATGATTATGGAAAAAATCAAAGATAAAAAAGCCCTTTATTTATTAAATAAAACAGATTTAGAAGAAAAAATATCATTTGATTCGATACCCTATATTAAAGACGTGCTAATTAGGATATCTATTATAAACAATGAGGGCTTAATGGCTATTGAAAAGGAAGTGAAAAAACTTTTTTTAAAAGCTTCTATTAATGTGGAAGAAGATGCAGTTGTTAATAACATAAGGCATAAAAATCTTCTACTTAAAGCAAAGAGTGCTATAAAAGATGTGATTCAAAGCATAGAAGACCAGCAGACTATTGATTGTATAGAAGTAGATATTATGGAAACATTAGAATATCTAGGTGAAATAACAGGGGATGCGGTTAGAGAAGATTTAGTAGATAAGATTTTTTCTGATTTTTGTATTGGTAAATAGTGGAGGAACATTGAAAAAGGATATTCGATTTCATGCAGGAAAATACGATGTAGTGGTAGTAGGTGCAGGACATGCAGGATGTGAAGCGGCTTTAGCAACAGCAAGATTGGGAAAAAAAACCTTAATGCTGACGATGAGTCTAGATGCAATTGCTATGATGGCATGTAACCCAAATATTGGTGGAACAGGTAAAGGGCATTTAGTTCGAGAAATTGATGCTCTTGGGGGTCAGATGGCACTTATAGCAGACCAAGCGATGATACAGTTTAGAATGCTGAATATGTCTAAAGGTCCTGCCGTTCATTCTTTAAGAGCACAAGCAGATAAAAGAATTTATCATGTGAATATGAAACAAGTCATAGAAGAAGAGCCTAACTTAGATTTGAAACAAGGAGAAGCAGTTGAAGTAATAGTAGAAAATAGTCAGGTAACTGGTATCCTTACAAAAACGGGGGGACTTTACCTAGCTGATGCGATCATTATATGTACAGGAACTTATTTAAAAGGTCGTATTTATATGGGAGAAGTGAATTTTGAAGGTGGTCCTTCAGGCTTGTTTCCAGCGAATGATTTATCAAATTCATTAAAACAGTTAAACATTGATCTTAAGAGATTTAAAACGAGTACACCAGCAAGGGTTCATCGTGATTCCATAGATACTACTGTGATGGAAATTCAAGAAGGAGACAATCCTATCGAACCTTTTTCTTTTATGAATTCAAAAATTGATGTGAGTCAAGTTCCTTGTTATTTAACTTACACAAATGAAAAGACCCATGATATAATCAAGGGTAACCTTTCAAGATCTCCCATGTATGCTGGAGAGATGGAAAGTATTGGACCAAGATACTGCCCTTCTATAGAAGATAAAGTGGTGCGCTTTTCTGATAAAGATAAACATCAGATCTTTGTTGAGCCAGAAGGTTTAGACACAAAAGAAATGTATATCCAGGGTTTTTCTACAACATTGCCAGAAGAAGTTCAAATACAAATGTATAGAAGTGTGTCAGGACTGGAAAAATGCGAAATTATGCGACCTGCTTATGCTATCGAATATGATTGTATCGATCCAACACAACTCAAAAGAACATTAGAATTAAAATTTATTGATAATTTGTTTTTTGCCGGACAGGTTAATGGTAGCTCAGGATATGAAGAGGCGGCTGGACAAGGTCTTGTAGCAGGAATTAATGCTGTGATGAACTTGGATAATAATGAACCACTAGTACTGGATCGTTCTGAAGCTTATATTGGTGTCTTGATTGATGACTTAGTTACAAAAGGAACGAATGAACCTTACCGGATGATGACTTCAAGAGCTGAGTATCGATTAGTATTACGACAAGATAATGCAGATCTTCGTCTCACTGAAAAAGGGAGACGGGTTGGTTTGGTTAATGATGATCGTTATCTTAAGTTTAAGGAAAAAGAACAGTTAATTGAAAATGAAAAAGTACGTTTAAAAAAAGTGATTGCTAATCCTACAGATGAAGTTCAAGCTTATTTAAAAGAGATAGGGGCAGTGCCTTTAAAAACAGGTGTTTCTTTATTAGATTTGTTAAGAAGACCAGAAGTTACCTACCTTAATTGTGCAGTGATTGATAAAGAACGTCCTATTTTGCCTGAACCTGTTTGGAAACAAGTTGAGACACAAATTAAGTATCAAGGATACATTGAAAAGCAATTTAAGCAGATTGAGCAATTCAAGAAATTGGAAGGCAAAAAAATACCTGAAAGCATAGATTATAATCTCATTACAGGTCTTAGATTAGAAGCCCGACAAAAGTTATCATTGATTAAACCTGATTCTTTAGGACAAGCTTCCAGAGTATCAGGAGTATCGCCAGCAGATATGAATGTGTTAATGATTTATTTAGAACAAATGAGAAGGACAAAAAATGATGAAAGATAAGATCATTGAGCAACTTAAAGGGAGTCAGATTTGTTTTCAAGATAAACAAGTTGATCAGTTACTAGTGTTTATGGATCAAATTCTGGACTGGAATGAAAAAGTTAATCTAACTGCAATAAAGGATAAAGATGAATTTATCATAAAACATTTTGTGGATAGTTTGATATTTCAACATTTCTTAAAAACAACCCTAGAAGGTAAGCTTATCGATGTGGGTACAGGTGGAGGATTTCCAGGTGTGCCTCTGAAAATTATGAATCCTGGTTTAGAAGTGACCTTGTTAGATAGCCTAAATAAAAGAATCAATATTTTGACTACTATTTGCAAAGCATTGTCTTTAGATGGTATTTATCCATTACACGGAAGAGCAGAAGAAGTAGGGCAATTATCAACTCATCGTGAACAGTATGATTTTGCTATTTCAAGAGCAGTGGCGCCCCTAAATGTCCTCGCAGAATATTGTTTGCCTTTTGTAAAAGTGGGAGGCTTTTTTATCGCATTAAAAGGTGAAAGCATAGATGAAGAATTGAATTCTTCAAAGAAAGCTGTTACATTATTAGGGGGAGAATTATTAGAGCCTATTGAATATACCATTCCTCACACAGACTATAAGAGAACATTGATTATCATTAGAAAGCTTAAAAATACACCCAAAAATTATCCTCGCAAACCGGGTAAGCCGTCAAAGAGCCCTCTTTAAAATTGTAAAATTTATACTTTACCTATTGAAGAAACACTTATATATTAGATTTAAAATATAAACAAGATGAGATATATCAGTAAAACAATTGATTTGCAATAACCAATGGATAAACAAGGAGTTTATATGGATTTCAACCATCAAATCTGTCAGGTAGCATTAGAAAAAATTGTGGCTAATACCCATCAACCCAGAAAATATTTTGAAAAAGAATCTTTGGAAGAACTTGCACAATCCATTAAGTCCTATGGTGTGATACAACCCATTACAATACGTCATCATTCCGATGGTGGCTATGAGCTTATAGCAGGAGAGAGACGTTATAAAGCAGCTAACATGGCTGGACTAAAAGAGATTCCTTGTATTATTTTAGAAGCTGACCAAAAACAATCTGCGGCGATGGCACTTATAGAAAACTTACAAAGAGAAGACTTAAATTTTATTGAAGAAGCAGAAGCATATCAGAAATTATTGATTTTACTAGGAATGAGTCAGAAAGAACCAGCCCATCAAATAGGTAAGAAGCAGTCTACTATAGCTAACAAAATTAGACTATTGCAATTATCCAAGGTTGTTCAAAAAGAATTGATGGATGGTCAATTAACAGAAAGGCATGGACGTGCCCTATTGAAGCTTCATGATGAAAAAGATCAGTTAAAAGTTGTTCGTAGAGCCATCAGATACCAAATGAATGTGAAAGAGACAGAGCGGTTTGTAGAGGCAGTTCTTAAAAAGAAAGATTCAAATGATGAAAAAAGAAATCTCAAAAATTACATTAATTACCGCATCTATGTTAACACGCTTAAACATGCGTACAAGGAAATCATGAAAACAGGTGTAAAAGCTGAGTTTCATCAAGAAGAACATGATGACTATGTTGAAGTAACGGTAAAAATACCGAAAAATAAGTAGAGGTGACTCATGGGCAAAATTATAGCAGTTTTTAACCAGAAAGGTGGCGTAGGAAAAACGACGACCAGCGTGAACTTAGCTTCTGCATTAGCGATGAAAGGGCATCGTGTATTAGCTGTGGATATAGACCCTCAAGGAAATGCTACCAGTGGTTTTGGATTAGATAAAAGTCAACTTGAAACGACCATCTATGATTGTTTATTTAACGAAGTGTCTATGGAAGAAGCCATCACTGAAACTGAACAAGAAAATCTTTTTGTTGTGCCTGCAAATATTGAACTTGCTGGCGCAGAAATTGAATTAACTAAAGCAGCCCATAGAGAAAACACCCTAAAAGAGTCTTTGAGGCTTGTGCAACATGATTATGAGTACATTTTGATAGATTGCCCACCTTCATTAGGATTACTGTCAATCAATGCACTCACTGCAGCAAATAGCGTCATTATACCTATACAATGCGAATATTATGCCTTAGAAGGTGTTAGCCAACTAGTGAATACAGTTAAGTTGGTGAAGCGTAATCTAAATCCTGTTCTAGAAATTGAAGGAATTATTCTCAACATGTATGATGGTCGTACTAATTTATCGATTCAAGTTGTTGAAGAGGTTAAGAAATATTTTAAAGATAAAGTGTATAAAGCGATTATTCCGAGAAATGTAAGACTAGCTGAGGCTCCAAGTTTTGGAATGTCTATTTTGACTTATGATGAAAAGTCAAAGGGTGCAGAAGCGTATTTGGCTTTAGCTGAAGAATTTCTTTCTAGAAATATAGGGGGTTTAAAATGAGTCAAAAACGTAAAGCATTAGGCAAGGGATTATCAGCTCTAATCACAGAAGAGTTTGAAAAAATTGATGAAAATGCTATTATGATGATACCCATTGATCATATTCAACCAAACCCTATGCAACCAAGAAAAACAATGAATGGGGATAAAATCGAAGAGCTTGCTGACTCCATTCGAAAGCATGGACTTATTCAACCCATTATTGTTAAAAAAATAGAGTCTATTTATCAAATTATTGCAGGAGAAAGACGGTGGAGAGCTTCCAAGATTGCGGGTCTAAAGCAAATGCCTGCTTTAGTGAGAGATGTATCCAATAGAACACAAGAAGAGATGGCCTTGGTTGAAAATATTCAAAGAGAAGACTTGAACGCTATGGAAGAGGCTAGAGCTTATCAAGTCATTATGGATCGTTATGCAATTACCCACGAAGAGCTATCAGAAGTTGTTGGTAAAAGTAGAGTTTATGTAACGAATCTTCTAAGACTGTTAAAACTACCTGATTATATTCAAGAAGCTGTAGCGGAAGGACTTTTAACTCAAGGACATGGTAAAGTGTTAGTAGGACTAGAAGATAAAGAGGCAGAAGAAATTTACCAGCATATTGTTTCAGAAGAATTGAGTGTAAGAGAAACGGAGAAGTATGTTAAGGCTTACAAAGAAAGGGCTAAAAAAAGCAAAGCTAAACCTCGGAAAAAGTCTAAACCTCACTATTTAGTCCATATTGAAGAAGTATTAGGAGAAGAATATGGTACTAAAGTAGAAGTGCAACAAGGAAAAAAATCTGGAAAATTGGTGATGCATTTTGGTGATGACAATGAGTTATCTCGCTTAATCCAAATCTTATCCCAATCATTTAATGACTAACCGGCTCGCCGGTTTTTTTATTTTTTGTTGGGGACAGTCCTGTACTTTAACCATGACTAAGTGAATATTTAGTCAATGATTTCGTTAATTAACTTAAATGAATTGAGAAAAACAGTGTCTTCAAAAAAACAATTGAATATTTTGTAATAATTTAATAAATAGCAATTAGAATATTTGTAAGATTTGGTAATGTTTTCAAATACTACAAACATTACAAAAAATACGAAAATATATTAAGAATACGACATAATCACCAAGTTTTATGTCAATTTAAATTGACATAAAATTAACGATAGCGTATAATATCTTTGGTATCCCTAATATTGTATGGTCGAGGAGGTAATGAGGTGCAAAAAGTATTTGACATTAAAGAAAATAAGCAAAAGTTTGATGAGTTGCTAGCGTATATTGAAAGCCAAGATAAATCTCAAGGTGTCTTGATGCAAACGTTACACAAAGCTCAGGAATTGTTTGGCTATTTACCAATTGAAGTTCAAAAATTCGTATCAGAAAAGACTAAAATTCCTATGGCAGAAATCTATGGAGTTGCAACTTTTTACACACAGTTTTCTTTAGAACCAAAAGGAAAACACACGGTAGGTGTTTGCATGGGAACAGCGTGCTATGTTAAAAATGCTCAGTTAGTTTTGGATAAATTAGCTAAAGAGTTAAATGTTGCTGTCGGTGCTACAACAGAAGATGGATTGTTTACTCTTGAGGCTACTAGATGCCTTGGATGCTGTGGATTAGCCCCAGTCATTATGGTGGATGATACAGTTTATGGTAAAGTTGATCCGAAGGATGTACCTGAGATAGTTGCTAATTATAAAAAATAGCTGGAGGTTAACATGAAATCATTGGAAGAATTAAAAAAAATAAGAGAAGAAGCTAAAAAGAACCTAGAGCTAAGAGAAACAGGTAAAAATGTTCGAGTGGTCGTGGGGATGGCAACTTGTGGCATTTCAGCCGGAGCTAGACCTGTTTTGCAGGCATTTATAGATGAAGTGAGTAAGCGAAATTTGACGAATGTACAAGTGGTACAGACAGGATGCATTGGCATGTGTGCTAATGAACCTATTGTTGAAGTAACAGCTCCTGATCAAGAAAAAGTAACATATATACATATGGATGTTGATAAAGTTAAACGAGTTGTAGCTCAACATTTGGTACAAGGTATGGCTGTAAAAGAATACACAATAGGACATGCTGAGTAGTCACATGTTGCGATAAGGGAGGTTTAGAATGGCTATTTATAGATCACATGTATTAGTATGTGGAGGTACAGGCTGTCACTCTTCAAAGTCTGATGAAATCAAGAGAAAATTTGAAGAAAAAATCAAAGAAATGAATTTAGATAATGAAGTTCAAGTTATCAGTACAGGATGCTTTGGTTTATGTGAAGAGGGACCCATTGTTGTTATCTATCCAGAGGGTGCATTTTATTCAAGAATGCAAATTAACCGTGTGGATCGAATTGTTGAAGAACATTTATATAAGGGAAGAATTGTTAAAGAGTTTCTGTATGAAGAAAGCATTGAAGCAGATCAAATCATTCCTTTATCTGATGTAGATTTTTACAAAAAGCAAAAAAGAGTGGCTTTAAAGTATTGTGGTGTTATTGATCCAGAAAATATTAATGAATATATTGCAAATGATGGATATATGGCATTAGGAAAAGTATTAACTGAGATGACACCAGATCAAGTGATTGATGTGATTAAAGATTCAGGACTGCGGGGACGTGGTGGTGGAGGTTTCCCAACAGGTCTTAAGTGGTCTTTTGCTGCCCCTAATGAAGCAGATCAAAAATATATTATTTGTAATGCAGATGAAGGAGATCCAGGAGCTTTTATGGATCGATCTGTACTTGAAGGAGATCCACATTGTATTTTAGAAGCGATGGCAATTGCAGGTTATGCTATTGGAGCGACTAAAGGTTTTGTTTATGTTCGAGCTGAATACCCTATAGCGGTACAAAGGTTGCAAATTGCAATTAACCAAGCAAAAACAATGGGATTAATAGGCAAAAATATTTTTGAGACGGGATTTGATTTTGAAGTAGAAATACGATTAGGTGCTGGCGCATTT
The DNA here is from genome assembly GCA_007116605.1 of Tissierellia bacterium. GTDB lineage: Bacteria > Bacillota > Clostridia > Tissierellales > Dethiosulfatibacteraceae > 38-11. Next base: position 5,643 of record SKID01000121.1, on the reverse strand, counting down.
GTATGTGGTGAAGAAACTGCACTAATGGCTTCAATCGAAGGACAACGTGGTATGTCAAGAAATAAACCTCCTTTCCCAGCAGTGAGTGGTTTATTTGGAAAGCCTACAATTATTAACAATGTTGAGACATTAGCAAATATTCCTCAAATTATATTAAATGGTGCAGACTGGTTCCGCTCTTTTGGAACTGAGAAGTCACCAGGAACTAAAGTATTTGCTTTAGGTGGAAAAATTAATAATACAGGTCTTGTAGAAATTCCTATGGGGACCTCATTAAGAGAAGTTATTTATGATATTGGCGGTGGTTGCCCTAATGGCAAAGCTTTTAAAGCTGTTCAAACAGGTGGACCTTCAGGTGGTTGTATTACTGCAGACTATATTGATACACCCATAGATTTTGACACATTAACAGAATTAGGATCTATGATGGGATCAGGTGGAATGATTGTAATGGATGAGGACAACTGTATGGTTGACATTGCAAGATTTTTCTTAGAATTTACTGTAGAAGAGTCTTGTGGTAAATGTACGCCTTGTCGTGAAGGTACAAAAAGGATGTTAGAAATTCTTGAAAGAATTGCAGAAGGCAAAGGCACTTTAGAAGATCTTGATAAATTAGAGAAGTTAGGCAATAACATTAAAAACACTTCTTTATGTGGATTAGGTCAGACAGCTCCCAACCCTGTTAGTTCAACACTTAAATATTTTAGAGACGAGTATGAGGCTCATGTTATAGATAAAAGATGTCCAGCCGGTGTTTGTCAATCCCTGTTAAACTACTATATTATTGACACTTGTCGTGGATGTACAAAGTGTGCTCGACAATGTCCTGTTAAATGTATAGATGGTAAAGTTAAAGAGTTACATGTCATTGATCAAGATAAATGTATCAAATGTGGTGCGTGTATGGAAGCATGTCCGTTCGATGCAATCATCAAAAAGTAGAGAAGGAAGGTGCTATAGTGGATAGAGTAAATGTAACAATTAATGGTGCAAGTCTATCAGTCCCAAAAGATTATACAGTTTTATTAGCGGCTCGTGATGCAGGTATTGATATACCTACACTTTGTTATCTAAAAGACATTAACGAAATCGCGGCTTGTCGTTTATGTGTTGTTGAAGTAGATATTAATGGACGCCCGATGAGAAATTTACCAGCATCATGTGTTTTAAAAGTTGAAGAAGGCATGAATGTGCGTACGAATACCCTTAGGGTTAGAGAAGCGGTTAAAACAAATTTAGAGCTAATTTTAGCAAACCACAATCGTGAATGTCTAACGTGTTATAGAAATGGTTCTTGCGAATTACAAAAACTATGTGATGAACTTAACATAGGTGACATTGCTTATGTAGGAGAAACGCGACGCCCTGTAATCGACCAAGTTTCTTACTCTATTGTAAGAGATTCTAGTAAATGTATTTTATGTGGTCGTTGTGTGAGTGCCTGCCGTGATGTACAAGGTATTGGAATACTTGATTTTACAAAAAGAGGATTTGAGACAGAAGTGGCACCTGCATTTGATTATTCAATGGCAGACACGCCTTGCGTCTATTGTGGTCAATGTATCCAAGCCTGTCCAGTGGCTGCTTTAAGAGAGAAAACAAATATTGATGATGTTTGGGCAGCGATTGATGATCCAGATAAATTTGTAGTAGTTCAAACTGCACCTGCGGTTAGAGCATCATTAGGAGAAGAATTTGGATTGCCTGTTGGAACAAGAGTGACAGGAAAAATGGTAGCAGCCCTTAAGAGACTTGGTTTTGACAAAGTATTTGACACCGATTTTACAGCGGATTTAACGATTATGGAAGAAGGAACTGAATTGCTTTCTCGCGTAAAAAATGGTGGCACTTTACCAATGATCACATCATGTTCCCCTGGTTGGATACGATACTGTGAAATTTTTTACCCTGAATTTTTAGACAACCTTTCCACATGTAAATCTCCACAACAAATGTTTGGAGCCATTGCTAAGTCTTATTATGCTGAAAAAATAGGCGTAGATCCAAAAAATATGGTGGTGGTTTCTATTATGCCATGTACGTCTAAAAAATCAGAAGCTAATCGTCCAGAAATGGAAGTAGATGGTATTCGTGATGTGGACTTCTCTTTGACAACAAGAGAGCTAGGCAATATGATTAAGCAAGCAAGAATTGATTTTAAAAGATTGCCAGATGAAAACTTTGACAAAGTGTTAGGAGAGTATAGTGGCGCTGCTGTTATCTTTGGTGCTACAGGCGGTGTTATGGAAGCTGCTCTAAGAACTGTAGCAGATGTTTTAACTGGTGAAGACCTTGAAGTGATAGAGTATGATGTGGTTCGAGGTATCGATGATGTTAAAGAAGCAAGTGTGACTCTACCTATAGATGGAGTAGATACTGAAATCAAAGTAGCCATTGCTCATGGGACAAAAAGTGCAGCTAAAGTATTAGAAGCAATTAAATCTGGCGAAAAGACGTATCATTTCATAGAGGTAATGGCTTGTCCAGGAGGTTGTGTTCATGGTGGAGGCCAATCTCACGTATCTGCAAAGGACCGTTTAGATGTAAATCCTAAAATAAATCGTGCCAATGCGCTATATGAGGAAGATAAAATAATGCCACTACGAAAATCTCATAAAAACCCTGAAGTCATAAAATTGTATGAGACTTTCTTAAAAGAACCAAATAGCCATTTAGCTCACAAATTGCTTCACACTCACTATGATGCAAAAAAACAATATACAATTGAAAATCAAGGTGAGTTTGACGATTTACTATAACTTTTGATTTAATGACAAGCCTCTGCTTTTGGTACTCGGATAAAGCAGAGGTTTTTTTGTGTATTGATGAGTTTACTGAACATGTGAAAAGAAGTATAATAAGTAATTGAAGTGATCAACAGGACACTTGTGTTTAGATGGCGTTTGAAACGCCACTGTAATGTTAGAGATTGTATCCAGGACGCTACAGTACTTAACTCCAAATTTCAAAAAAGGAAGTCTCTTAGAACTGTTAGTCATCTGGTACACACTAGGTTAATTATATCCTATAAAGAAAGGATAATGACTGTAGCTTGACTACAAGTTCATTATACAAGGTGATAACGTGATTTATCTAGATAATGCAGCAACTAGTTTTAAGAAGCCAGAAAAGACTTATGAATATATAAATGACTGTATGAGGCATATTTCTGCCAACCCAGGAAGAGGCAGCCATCGCTTATCAAATAAAGCGGCGATGTTAATTTATGAGACAAGAGTATTACTAGCCAAGTTATTTAATATCCTGGATCCTTTAAGTATTGTTTTTACAAAAAATTGTACAGAGGCATTAAATGTTGGCATTACAACTTTATTAAATCCAGGAGATCATGTTATCACGACTATGATGGAACATAATTCAGTTTTGAGACCCCTATATAATCTTACCAAGCAAGGTGTTGAATGGACCATTATTAAAAGTGATAAAATGGGCTTAATCGATGTGAAAGATATTGAAAGTAATATCCAATCAAACACTAAAATGATTATTATGACACAAAGCTCTAATCTAACGGGGACCATCATGCCTTACGACAAAGTAGGAGAAATCTGCAGTAAAAATGAAATCATATTTTTCTTAGATGCAGCTCAGGGGGCAGGAGTTTTAGATATTAATGTTATAGAACAACATATTGATTTATTGGCTTTTCCAGGACATAAATCATTATTTGGTCCAATGGGAATTGGTGGTTTGTATATTTCACCGAAAATAAAAGACATGAAATTTTATATGAATGGTGGCACGGGAAGTGAATCTTCGAATTTAAATCAACCAGACTTTTTGCCGGATAAATATGAAAGTGGTACTTTAAATTTACCTGGAATTGCAGGACTAAAAGCAGGTGTTGAATTTGTTTTAGAAACAGGTATTCAACATATCAAGCAATATGATGAAAAGTTAGTAAAACTAATGATAGAAGGCATCTGTTCCACGTGGAACATTACTTCATTTGGTCCCAATGAGTTAGCAAAAAGAACGAGTATTCTTGCCTTTAATATAGGAGACTTAGACTCTGCTTTTGTAGCCCAACTTTTAGACGAAGAGTATAATATAGCAGTGCGTCCAGGACTACATTGCGCCCCTTTAGCTCATAAAAATTTTGGAACGACAAATCAAGGATTAGTTAGAGCTAGTGTTAATTATCTTACTACTATAGAAGAAATTGAAATATTGATTGAATCAATTCAGAAAATTGTTAAAAATACAAAGTTTTCTATACGATGAGTAGCGATGCTAAAATTTTACTTCTATAAGTGGGAGTATTAGCACTGTTTATCATCGGATAAAGGTTACAGGGTTAATTTAAACACCATCTGAATTTTAAAGACTTGTTAATAGTCAACATATAAGAGAGGATGTATGTCAATGGTGAAAAAATTTCTGCTCAGTTTATTCATAATGCTGGCTATTTCGGTAGCAATCTTTTTAACGATGTTTGATGGACAAGAATTGATTCTATCTTACATAAACCGAAACATACTTTTTTTAACAGAAAATGATAAATTTGAGCTGGCACATAACTATGAGAGAGTTCGTTTAATGGAGAATCAATTGATTATTCAGCACGAAAATGTTCTAGAAATACTAGATTATAATGGTAAGTCAATTCAAAAAAATCATTTTGATCATTTCTTGCTGAATGTTTTTACAAGTAATGGCATCAAAGTATTAACTGAAAACAATAAGATTTATTTAGCAGATGGTAGAACACTTATTTATGAAGAAAACGAGGAGTATGATATTTTGCAACTATGGGAAGATGGTTATACTTTTATCTTAAGCAATCATAGGCAAAATCATATAAACAAATTAACCATTACGGACACGCAGTATAGAGTAATTGGTGTGATAGAGAAAGACAATGGAAGAATTTTAAGTGTTCAAAGATCACATCATGCCAACGCGATTGTTTTAACTAGTTTTACATATGATGGTACACAAGTAATTAGTTATATTGAGGAGTACTTACCTCAAGACGGTTATCCACTATGGCAAACAGAATTTGTCAATGAAATCATTTTAGGTGTTGAACCTAGAAGAGATGGCATTTACTTAATGACAAATAAGAGTGTTTATAAATTAAATAATCAAGGTGATGTTTTGTGGAAATACGGATCATTCAACCAGGCAAGAAATTTTAATGTACAATCAGGTATTATATACTTCATTGAGGGAAAAGATCAAATTCAATTGCATCTTATTTCTACTGATGGTAAAATCTTAGAAAGACTTGAATTAGAACATGGGTATGAGAATACCGTGTTTTCCGAAGGTGAGGTATTGCTTTCTAGCTCAAGATTTATTTCCCATTATAAAGAAGGTAAAGTTTATTTATTGTTGCAATCACGAGAGCCCATATTACAGTTGTTAGTTGACAATGGATTGATACGTTTATTAACTCAAGATTTCGTGAGAACATATCGAATTAACAGAAAGTAGGTGAATATCGTGGAATTTAATATTATTGATATCATTATTATAGTTTTTTTAATAGCTTTATTTGTTGAAGGGTTTTTTAAAGGGCTCATCATGGGAGTTTTTAGATTAGTAGGGTTTATTCTTTCTTTCTTTCTAGCTCAACGCTTCTTTTTTGTTGTCAGTGATTGGTTAATAAGATTT
>SKID01000293.1 GCA_007116605.1 Tissierellia bacterium | reverse complement strand
CTTTTCCAAAGTCACCAATACCATAGGGGCCTGGCAATGAGGAAATATGCATCAGTATACCACTTGAACGATTGCTCATAAAAAACCTCCAACATTATTAAGGTATTATCTTATCAGGAACACACCCTCTTGTAAAGTAGCCATGTTAAAACGTTGATGAACATGGCTTAGGTATAAAGTCTGACATCTTATCCAACTTAAGAATGAGAGTATTTTATCCTTTAGACTTATTCAAATATAGTCTTTAGTCCCTTAACGCAAGGCTTAGGATCTTCTATAATAGACATAGAAATACAGAAAAGCATGTTTAACATACACATGAGGAGGTTAACATGAAAATTAAAGATTTAAAAATTAAAATCCGAAAGCCATTATCCAGCGATAAAGCTGAACAATATATTCAAATGAAAAAAATCACTAAAGAACGCGAACTGTCCAAAGAGTTTTATCACTATGGCTCATATATCCGAGTAGCATAATAAATTGCCCCGTTCCCCCCCATGTTTCAAGACTCTTGAAACTGGGGCAATTTTATTTTTTGCTCACTATAGATTGTACCGCCACCAGTAAACCTTTTGTAATCAAATCTAGGTTCATGCTAGCTACACCGCTTTTGTCCATCACTTGTTCAGGAATAAAGGGGACATGGATAAATCCACCTAATCTTTCAGGATGATGGGTCATAATATCATGCATCAATCCATACATGATGTGATTGCAAACAAAAGTCCCAGCAGAATCAGAAATATTGGCTGGTATTTTTTGTACCTTCATCCATTCAAGCATATGCTTAATAGGTAAATTAGAAAAATAAGCGGCAGGGCCATTTTTTACTATCGGCATATCTATAGGTTGCTTGCCCTCATTGTCTTTAATTCTTGCATCATCAATATTGATAGCGATTCTTTCAATGGTAATCTCTGCTCTACCTCCTGCTTGCCCCACACAAATGATAATGTCTGGTTGATATTCATCCATCGCCTTTTTTAACTCATCTATAGACTTTTTGAATACTGTCGGAACTTGTTTTTTTATAATCTGGTGCCCATCAAGATGGTCTGGTAATCGTTTTACTGCTTCGTAAGCTGGATTAATGGATTCTCCATTAAATGGATCAAATCCTGTAATTAATATTTTCATTATTCCCTCCGTATTTTACTATCATGACCTTAACAATTCTAAGTCTATACACTCAAATTAATCTCTTTAAGATTGTCTTTTTCTTAACTGTTCTTTACATAGTGTCATTATATCATATTTGCCCTGTCCGATTTGCCCTAATTACAACATAAAAACCTCCAAAGAATACAAAAATGATTTTGTTTATTTGGAGGTTTTACTTAATCAAAAAATTATAATTTATCACCAAGACTCTTGGATTCAGATGGCATTTGAAATGCTACTCTAATGTAGAGACCGTCATCTAGGGCTCTTCAGTAATTATCTCCCATTTTAAAAACGAGAGCATTAGCACTGTGATTCATCGGATAAATTACAGCTGTTTTTCCTCTTCTTCTAATCATTGTCAAGTATGATTTCAGTACCTACATGCACTTCTTTAAATCGATCCCCTAATCTATTTTTCATCTTTTTTATAACTTCTTGTCCTGTGCAGTGGCATGGACCCATCCATTGAAACTCTAATTTATCAATTTCGTCTAATATTTCATGAACCACGCCTTCGCTAACTCCTCCTAAATGTGTCCCTCCAATGATGCCTAAGATAGGTTGAGCAAACTTTTCTTGAATTTTATTCAATATCGTTAGAATACCACTATGGGCACACCCTAAAAGTATGACTAGACCTTTTTCTGTTTGGATGACAAGGACTAATTCACCCTCCATATAGTCAGGCTTCATCATTTGATCTTTTTCCACATATAAATGATTAGCTTCTAAATTTTGATGGTCGCCGCTTTCAAAATTAGACACTACAAATAAATTTTCATTGATTTGGGTAGTGTCAAAAATAATTTGTAAATCTACATCTCTTTGTAACAAATCTTCCTCAGAAAAATCATTGCCAATAAATTTTGTTTCCTTATCAGTGATTTTGTAGCGTTTATGAAACAAAGTATGGTGAACCGTTAGCTTAACAGGTTGATGCATTAAATCTACCAGTTTTAATAAGCCTCCAGTATGGTCATAATGCCCATGACTTAAAATCACTCTATCAATGGTCTTTAAGTCCACACCTAAATCTATAGCATTTTGAATAATCGTCCCGTCTGGACCTCCAGTATCAAAAATAATTCTTTCTTGATTATGTTCCACAAAGTAGGATAATCCTTTTTCTGTCTTTAAATCCCTTCCCATACAATTAGTATCTTCTGTTAAAACAGTAATTTTTAAAGTCATCTGCTCCTCCTTATTTTTGTTTGCTTGTTATTTATCGTATTGCAATTGATACAAATGATAATAAATACCTTTTTGAGAAAGAAGTTCTTGATGGGTCCCTTTTTCTCTAATGCTCCCTTTGTGCATGACAATAATTTGGTCAGCCTTTTGTATAGTAGAAAGCCGATGGGCTACTACTAATGTGGTTCTTCCTTTCATCAATTTGTCCATGGCATCTTGAATCAAGACTTCGGTTTCTGTATCAATGTTAGCAGTTGCTTCGTCTAAAATTAAAATATCTGGATTAAAGGCTAATGTTCTTGCAAATGAAATGAGTTGCCTTTGTCCAGCTGAAAACGTGGCGCCTCTTTCATAAACTTTCTCATAGTATTGGTGATCCAGCTTTGATATAAAAGCATCTGCATTGACATAACGAGCGGAATCAATAATTGTTTCATCGGTGATATCATCATTGCGCAAACGGATATTTTGCCTAATATCTCCAGTAAACAAAAATACATCCTGTTGCATTTGACCTATTTTTCTTCTTAAATCTTTCAGATCAATGTTTTGAATATTAATCCCATCAATTAAGATTTCACCTTTTTGAATATCATAATATCTTGTAATTAGATTTTGTATTGTGGATTTCCCTGCACCTGTTGCACCGACGAAAGCAACGGTTTCACCAGGATTAACTTCAAAAGAGACATCTTTTAAAACCCATTCATCTTTCTCGTATTGAAACCAAACATTTTTAAACTCGATTTTCCCTTTAAACTGATTAACTTCAACTGTCCCTTCATTCTCAATCATTGAATCATCATCTAGTAATTGAAACACTCTTTCAGCTGAAGCCATGGATGACTGCAAAACATTAAACTGCTCTGCTAGTTCTTGAATTGGTTCAAAAAACTTACTGATATAACGTTGAAACACAACTATAACACCCACTGTAATGGTGCCTTCTAATGCCATACGTCCTCCAAAAAAAACCAAGAGTCCAAAAGCACTAATGTTAAGTAAATACATAGATGGTCGGTATATACTAAATAGTTGCAATTGAGATAAATGAGATTCATTGAGGCTTTGATTTTTTAGCTTAAATCGATTCATCACTTGTTCTTCGCAAGCAAATATTTGAATGACTTTCATCCCACTAATATGTTCTGAAATAAAAGCATTTACTTCTGCTAATTTGCGACGTATATCTCGATATATTTTCCTGGTTTTTACTTTAAATAAAATAGTAAAGATGATTATAAAAGGTATTACAGAAAATGTAATTAATGCCAATTGTTGATTAAACATCAACATGGTGATAATCACTCCAATTAACATCACGATGCTTTTAATAGAATCTACAATCACATTAGTAAATAGCTCATTCAGTGTTTCTGTATCATTGGTTATTCGGGTAACTAGTCTACCAATAGGGTTTTTATTATAAAATGCAATTGATAATGATTGGATTTTAGAAAACAAATCTAATCTTAACTTAAAAATAATCTTTTGTCCTGCATATTGCAAAAGCATTGTCTGAATATAGACTAGAACAAACATGGCTAAGGCGGATATTAAATATAAAACAGCTACATTAATAACCCCTTCCATATCTTTATTGATGATAAACTCATCTACTGCTCTTCCCATCAGGATTGGCTGATACAACTCAATTGCAACAATCATCATGAGCACGGTTAAAGATATGATCAAATGTCCAATATAGGGCTTAACATAAGGCATTAACCTTAATAATAACTTGATATCCACCTTGTTGTTCTTTAAATCTTTTTCTGGAAATTCACTCATTTGTCTTCTCCGATTTATCTGTATTTAATTCTTTTTCAAGTAATTGCTTTTGATACAAGTCATAATATAGGTTTTGATGACTTAACAATTCTTCATGGGTGCCTATTTCCAATATTTCTCCATCATCGATGACAATAATTTTATCTGCTTGTTGCAGTGTGGATATTCTATGAGCTACCATTAGTGTTGTTTTTCCTTTTCGCCTTTCCTTCAAATTAGACAGAATTTTTTCTTCAGTTTCTGTGTCTACAGAAGACACCGCATCATCTAATATTAAAATATCTGGATTTTTTATCAATGCTCTAGCCAGTGATACTCTTTGTTTTTGGCCACCCGATAATGTCACCCCTCTTTCACCGACTAGGGTTTCATATCCTTTTGTAAAATCAATAATATTATCATGGACGCAGGCTATTTTTGCAGCATCAATAATTTCTGTCATTGATTTATTTCTTGTTGCTAAATCAATATTGTTTTTTATTGTATCTGAAAACAAAAAGTTGTCTTGTGGAACATAACCAATTGACTGACGTAATACTTTAAGTGGGAAATGCCCAATAGGGTGACCATCAATCATGATAGCACCCTTAGGTGCTTCATAAAGCCTTAAAAGCAAATTAATAAGCGTGGTTTTACCACTTCCTGTACGACCAATAATTCCAACGGTTTCTCCTGGCTCAATGG
>SKID01000190.1 GCA_007116605.1 Tissierellia bacterium | reverse complement strand
TTTTTTCATGATTCCAATCTTCACCTTTATCATCATTGTGATTATAAAAACATTGAAGCTTGACAAGCGTTAATGTTTTTCAAGCCATTTGATCATCAAAAAAACGTGTTTTGACTTTTTAATGTTAAAACACGTTTTTTAATTAATGATTAGATAATACTGTCTACATCAAGTTCCTGCAGACTCATTGTGGCTTTATATACCACTCAAACTTAAAATCATAGAACTAACATTTATGATTTAAATCCTATTTTATATCTGAACACTCTATTCAAAATAAGTATATGTGCCGTCCACTTTTAAGTCATAGGATACAATCAGTGCTTTAACGGCATCTATCTCTTTGCAATCCATTTTTGCACATATACCACAACTCGTACTAATACTTCTAGGAACTGGAATCAGCTTAATAGTGATTTTGTTTTCTTTCATAACACTTTCAAAACGCATGGCGTATGATATTGACTTGAAAGTCATTATGCAATTTTCCTGGTTCATTGTATCATCCACTTCAATACCTCTCTAATTTAACTTTTGTCCATGATTGCTTTTTATAACGGCTTATCAACAAGGATCTTAGATTCCGATGGCCTTGGTCTGTCGATGTATATTATATCAGAAATCTATAAACACGAATTTTAAACCCGTTATAAGTCGTCATTTTTCGCTTTTAAACCATTAATTTTATTTTTAAAGTAATAATGATTGACTATCATTCGGATTATCGGTAAAATATAATTGATTTAACAAAACTATATATTATTGTAAAGGAGATGTCTATGGAAAACTTTTTTAAACTAAAAGAAAACAACACCACAGTCAAAACAGAAGTATTAGCCGGCGTTACCACCTTTATGACCATGGCTTATATTCTAATCGTTAATCCATTAATGTTGATGGATGCAGGTATGCCTTTTGGTGCTGTTTTCACTGCTACTGCCTTGTCTTCACTTATTGCTACATTAGTTATGGGCCTTTATGCAAAATTGCCTTTTGCATTAGCACCAGGCATGGGATTAAATGCTTTTTTTACTTATTATGTTGTCATTGGAATGGGGAAAAGTTTTGAATTTGCTTTGACTGCAGTTTTTCTTGAAGGTATTATCTTTATTATTTTAACGTTTTTAAATGTACGTGAAGCGATTATTGACAGTATTCCATTGAATGTAAAACGTGCTATTTCAGTAGGTATTGGTTTATTTATCGCTTTTATTGGATTAGTCAATTCAGAAGTCATCATTCATCAGCCATACTCAACCATTGTTGAGTTAGGCAATATCACCCAAGGGACTGCTTTGTTAGCATTAATCGGACTCATCCTTACTGGTGTTTTGCTCGCACTAAAGGTGAAAGGAGCCCTATTAATTGGGATTATTCTAACCACTATTATTGGTCTACCCATGGGTATTACTGTCATTCAAGATGGTTTTAGAGTACTTTCTGCACCGCCTTCTATGGCAGATACTTTCTTTAAATTTGATTTTTCTCAAATTTTCACTTTTGACATGTTCATTGTTTTATTTACTTTCTTGATGGTGGACATGTTCGATACTGTTGGAACATTAATTGGAGTTGCTACAAAAGCTGAAATGTTATCAGAAGATGGTAAAGTCCCCAATGCTAAACAAGCTTTATTTGCTGATGCTGTAGGGACAACTTTAGGTGCCCTCTTTGGAACTAGTACTGTAACCACTTATGTAGAAAGTTCTGCAGGTGTTGCTGAAGGTGGTCGTACTGGATTGACAGCAGTCTCCACCGCTGTCATGTTTGGTATAGCCTTGTTTTTCTCAAATGTGTTTTTACTAATTCCAAGTGCTGCAACTGCACCCGCTTTAATTTTGGTAGGACTGTTTATGATGTCTCCTATTAAAGACATTAACTTTGAAGATTACACCGAATCTATTCCCGCTTTTATTACTTTCTTGTTTATGCCTTTAACTTATAGCATCTCTGATGGAATCGTGTTTGGTATGCTTTCTTACATCTTATTGAAAGTGTTAACTGGCAGAGGAAAAGAAGTCAGTATTTTAACTTATATTGTTGGTTTGATTTTTATTGCTAAAATATTAATTGGATAAACAACTGACAAAAATCAATGAATGATATCATGTTAATAAAAGGTGCGATTGAAAAATCGCCCTTTTTTTATTTGTGCATATGCCATAATTCATGTCGACTTTTTAGTATGAATATTATACAATAGTTGTATATCAATGTTTAAAAGGAGTTTGTTATGGAAAAAAAATGGTGGCACCAAGCTGTGGTCTATCAAATTTATCCTAGAAGTTTTTATGATTCTAATGGTGACGGCATCGGAGATTTAAAAGGGATCATTGATAAATTAGATTATTTAAAAATCCTTGGTATCAACGTTATTTGGCTCAGCCCAGTAAATACCTCACCCATGGACGATAATGGATATGATATTTCTGACTACGAAAACATTGCTTCAGAATTTGGTACTTTAGACGACATGGAGTGCTTAATTCAAGAAGCTGCTAAAAGAGACATTAAAATCGTAATGGATCTTGTTATTAATCATACTAGCGATGAACATCCTTGGTTTATTGCTTCTAAATCTTCCCGTTGTCACCCTAAACGTCATTGGTATATCTGGCGTAAAGGTAAGGATGAGATCACACCTCCCAATAATTGGGCTTCATGGTTTACTAGAAGTGCCTGGGAATATGATCCAGACTCTAAAGAATACTACCTGCATTTATTCAGCAAAAAGCAACCTGATCTTAATTGGGCTAATCCTGAGGTTAGACAAGCTTTGTATGACCTGATGGGTTTCTGGATTGCCAAAGGTATTGGTGGCTTTAGAATGGATGTGATTAACTTAATTGGCAAACCTTCCGACTATCCTGATGGTGCTTTGACTGATTTAGGAGTTGTGGGCATGGACCATTTTTGCAATCATTCCTTAACCCATGAATACTTACGTGAAATGCACCAAAAAGTCCTAGCAAATCATGATCTACTCACAGTTGGTGAAACCCCTTTAGTGACTCCTTATGAGGCTAAGTTGTATACCCATCCTATGCGTAAAGAACTGGGTATGATTTTTCAGTTTGAACACATGGATGTTGATAAAGACAATGCTTTTAGTGAAAAGAAACCCCTTGACTTAGTTGGGTTAAAACGTATTATGACTCGATGGCAAGAAGAAATATATCCTGATGGCTGGAATAGTTTGTATTGGAATAATCATGACCAAGCAAGAATCGTGTCAAGATTTGGTAATGATCAAGAATATCGAGTTGAAAGTGGGAAAATGCTGGCAACTACACTCCATTTTATGCTCGGTACCCCGTATATCTATCAAGGTGAAGAAATTGGCATGACCAACACGTATTTCAAATCCATAGAAGAGTATAACGACTTAATGGACCACCACAAATATGATGTGATGACAAAGGATATGGGCCTATCTCATTCAGAAGCAATGGATAGAATTCAACCGTTTTCCAGAGATAATGCAAGAACCCCTTTTCATTGGGACACAAGTTTAAATGCTGGTTTTTCCACAGGAACACCCTGGTTACCTGTAAATGATAATCATCTTACGATTAATGCAAAAATGGCTTTAGAAGATAACCGTTCTATTTTTTATCATTATCAAAAGCTCATTAAACTACGTAGAAACAGTGAGTATTCCAATACTATTGTCTACGGAAAACATACCCTTTTACTAGATGATGATCCTCATATCTACGCTTATAAACGTTCTTATAAAAACCAAACCATACTAGTTATCTCAAATTTTTCAGAGCATCATCAGAATATTTCATTAAATGAACAAGTCATAACTCCAATTATTCACAATTATGACACTGCGCCACAAGATTTACAAAAAGCCATACTTCGTCCTTATGAGTCTATTGCCTATTTGGTATATTAACCTAAGGATTATTTAGGGACTTGTAGTCTTTGAATTAAGCTAAAGATAGACTTAGTCTTATTTTTCCATTAGACCACTAAAAAACAAGTGTTATGACCATGCTTTTTTCAGAGCAAAGTCAACACTTGTTCTTTTTTTAGTCTTGGTCTAGATGCCATATATCATCTACATAATTTTGAATTGTTCTATCCGATGAGAATTTTGCTGCACCAGCTATATTCGACCAGCACTTTTTAGCCCATCCTGTAGGATCCTGATAAGCCTGGGAAATTTGATTTTGCGCTTCTCTATAAGCCTCAAAGTCGGCTAAAACATAATATTCATCTGCTCGGTGCCAACTAGCTCCCTTGAGTAAGGAATGATGTAAGTCTTTAAACATCCCTGTGCCTCCATCATCAAATGTACCGTCTACAAGTGTATCTACCACTCTCTTTAAACCAGGTACCTGATTATAGGTTTCAACAGGGTCATAAGTGTCTTGGATTCTATCAATGTCTTCCACTCTCAAACCAAAAATAAAATTATTTTCAATGCCTGCTTCTTCCACAATCTCAACATTTGCACCATCATATGTTCCCAGAGTAGGCGCTCCATTAAGCATAAATTTCATATTACCTGTTCCAGAAGCTTCTTTACCTGCTGTAGAAATCTGTATAGATACATCTGCTGCAGGAAACAACATTTGACCATAAGACACATTATAGTTTTCTACAAACACTACTTTTATTTTGCCCTGAACAACCGGATCATGGTTAATTAATTTTTTAATTTCATTTATAAATTTAATGATCCCTTTAGCTCGAAAATAACCAGGCGCTGCTTTAGCTCCAAAAATAAAAGTACGTGGTACCACCGGGTGATTTGGGTTTTCTTTAATTGTATAGTACAAGTCTAAAATTTGAAATGCATTCAATAGTTGACGTTTGTACTCATGGAGTCTTTTTATTTGAATAT
>SKID01000077.1 GCA_007116605.1 Tissierellia bacterium | reverse complement strand
GGTGGTCATTTTATACAAATGGAAGATGAAATCGCAGGAATGGCTGCGACTTTAGGTGGCGCTTTAACTGGCAAAAAATCCATGACTGCAACAAGTGGACCTGGTTTTTCTTTAAAGCAAGAAAACTTAGGATATGGCTGTATCGCTGAAATTCCTTGTGTGGTTGTTAATGTTCAAAGAGGGGGCCCAAGTACTGGATTACCCACAGCTCCTGCTCAAGGGGATATTATGCAAGCGAAATGGGGTACTCATGGTGATCATCCTGTCATTGCTTTATATCCTAATTCTGTTCAGGAAATCTATGACTATACCATCGTTTCATTTAATATGGCAGAAAAATATCGCACACCTGTGATTCTTCTTTTAGATGAAATTATTGGCCATATGAGAGAAAAGGTTGATTTATCCTCAAAAGATCAAATTCCAATTATTAATCGAAAAAAACCTCAAAATATTGAAGGTAAATTTATGCCTTACTTACCTGATGAGGATTTAATTCCTCCTATGGCAGATTTTGGCAGTGGTTATCCTCACCATGTGACAGGTTTAACCCATGATGTGACAGGTTTTCCAAGCAACAGCTCAAAAGTTGCCCTTGATTTAATGAACCGTCTTATGAATAAAATCGACAGAAATAAAGAAGATATTATTCGATATGAGCTTTTTATGATGGATGATGCTGATGTGGCTATTGTGGCTTTTGGTGCCACTTCAAGAGCAGCAAAAGAAACGGTTTTAAAACTAAGAGCCCAGGGCATTAAAGCGGGTTTATTTAGACCCATCACCATTTGGCCCTTAGCTGAAGACCAATTAAGACTTGTTTCTGAACAAGTGAACAAAATAATCGTTGCTGAAATGAATATGGGTCAGTATGTCTATGAAGTCAAGCGAGTTGCATGTAAAAACTGTGATGTGGAGTTTTATGGAAGATATGATGGTCAACCTTTAAACCCAGATGAACTGTTTGATTTTGCCAAGGAGGTTTTCTAATGAATACCAGTACTTTAGTCAAAAAATATTTTAGAGAAGAAAAGCTTCCTCATATCTGGTGTCCAGGTTGTGGTCACGGTGTTGTCATGCATGCTGTTGTGAGAGCTATTGATAATTTACAGGTAGATCCCACTAAGATTTGTATTGTTTCTGGAATAGGCTGTTCTTCAAGAGCCTCTGGCTATATGAACTTTAATACATTACACACCACTCATGGACGTGCTTTAGCTTTTGCAACAGGCATTAAAATGGCCAATCCTGAGTTAGAAGTGTTAGTATTAACAGGAGATGGTGATTGCTCAGCAATCGGAGGTAACCACTTAATCCATGCAGCTAGAAGAAATATTGATATTACTACCATTGCCTTTAATAATAATATCTATGGTATGACCGGTGGTCAATATTCACCGACAACTTGCACGGGAGATTATGGAACGACAGCTCCTTATGGTAATATTGATAAGACTTTTGATTTGTGTGATTTAGCAAAAGCTGCTGGAGCTACTTATGTTGGTCGATCAACGGCTTATTATGCTAAACAATTAACCACCTTAATTGAAAACGCCATTCGTAACAAAGGCTTTTCCTTTATTGAAGCGGTTAGCTCTTGTCCAACATACTACGGCCGAAAAAATAGAAAAGGCGATGCTGTTGAAATGATGCAACATTTAAAAGATGACTATATTGACATCAAAATCGCACAAAAGAAACCTGAGTTGGCAGAGTCTAAGATTTTAATGGGTGAGTTTTATAATGAGCCTGATGAAGAGTATACAGATAAGTATCAGAAAATTATCGATTTGTTAAAAAAGGAGACTCATAATGGCTAAGAAATATGAAATTCGTTTATCTGGTTCAGGTGGTCAAGGACTTATTTTAGCTGGTATTATCTTAGCAGATGCTAGTTTGTCTCAAGGTATTAACGCTGTCCAATCTCAATCTTATGGTCCTGAGGCAAGAGGAGGGGCTAGTAAAGCAGAAGTCATTATTAGCCAAGAAGAAATTCATTATCCTAAAGTACAAGCTTGTGATTTGTTGTTGTGCCTTACACAAAAATCCTATGACCAATATATTGCATCCTTAAAAAATGATGGTATACTAGTAGTAGATGAGAGCATTACCATTCAAGATGACGCACCCTATACTGTTTACAAATTACCAATACTTGATATTGCTTATAAAGAAATGAAAAAGCCAATGGTGGCTAATATTGTTTCATTAGGCATTATCAGTAAAATTGTAAAAATTGTAGATGATGAACATCTTTTAGGTGCTGTTCTTAAAAGGGTTCCACCTGGAACTACCGAAATCAATAAGACTGCTTATTACAAAGGAGCGTCTTTATTACAGTAAAGGATGATACACAATGGCATTTAAGACAAATGAAGATTTAATCAAAATGATTCATTCGAATTATAACAAGTTTAGTAAGGGGCAAAAGGCGATTGCTCAGTTCATTATTGATCACTATGACAAGGCTGCTTTTATGACAGCTGCTAAAATTGGCAAGACTGTAGATGTTAGTGAATCTACTGTTGTTCGCTTTGCTACAGCATTAGGTTTTGATGGCTACCCAGAGTTGCAACAAGCACTTCAGGTCATGATAAAAAATAAGCTGACCACTGTACAAAGGATTTCTATGGATGAAGTACCCACAGATTCAGAGGTATTCATTAAAAAAGTGTTGAAAAACGAGCTTCATTCTTTGCGAAATTATACTGAAGAAATTGATATGCAAAAGCTGAGTAAGGCTGCTGATTTAATCTTAGGAGCACGGAAAATTTATATTTTAGGAATGCGTGTTTCCTATACATTAGCTTTATACTTAGGGTTTTATCTAGATGTCATTCTTGAAAACGTGAAGGTGATTAATCAAAATGCTAATTCCATTTTTGAGCAATTGATTCGAGTGACCGAGGACGACTTGTTAATTGTCATTAGTTATCCTCGCTATTCTAAGCAAACAATGGATGCTGTTAATTTCGCAATTGATAAAAAAGCAAAAGTTATTGCTATTACTGATACTGAATCATCACCTTTTTATGATTTGGCCGATGTGGCATTACTTGGTAAAAGCAATATGGTGTCTTTTGTGGATTCATTAGTCACACCAATGGCTGTTATTAACTCATTGATTATGACTGTTGGCTTTAAAGAAAAGGAAGATATCGTGAAGTATTTTGATATGCTTGAGGAAGTATGGCAGAAATATTCTATTTATAACAAAACCTATGATCAAAAATAACTAAATCATACGAAACCTCCTAGTCCCTGTTGCTTTACGATAGCTATGCTTAATCTATATTCTGCTATCTTAATGGTAAATGCGTAGGAGGTTTTCTTGTTAAATTGTCCACTAACTATTGAAAAATAGGCTTAATTACAGGTTGTATTCATGGCCATTATATAATATAATGTTTAAGGTGATTATATGCAAACAATTAGAGGAGCGATTACGATCGCTGCTAATATAAAAGAACACATTAGAGAAAATACCTTAATGATGCTTTCAGAAATGCTTAAGTCCAATGATTTATGCGTGAATGATGTGGAAAGCATCATTTTTACAGCAACAAAAGATATTGACCAAGCCTATCCAGCTAAGTATGCTCGGGAGATTGGTTTTACAAACGCTACATTAATGTGCATGCAAGAAATGCATGTTGAAGGTAGCTTAACCCTGTGCATTCGTGCCCTCATGTTTTTAAGAAAACCACTAGATAGTCCAGTGAATCATGTGTATTTAAAAGGTGCTACTGCATTAAGGCCTGATTTGATTAAAGCAAAAGATCAACCTGTTGTGGTTGCCATTGATGGTCCTGCAGGTGTGGGTAAAAGCACTATCGCAAAACGGATTAGTCAAAAATTGGGTTTTTTATATATTGATACTGGCGCCATTTATCGTGGTATTACCTATGGATTTGTTCAAAACCACATCGATCTCAATGATTCTCAAGCAGTTGAAAGCTATCTTAACCAGATTTCACTGCATTATACCCAAAAAAATCTTTATCTAGATAATCAAATCATTGATGAAGAAATTCGGTCTGAAACCATTTCTAAGTTAACATCAGATTATTCTAAAAACCCCTTTGTAAGAAAATTTGCTACCCAGTATCAACAAGATTTAGCAAAGTCTCACAGTGTGGTTATGGAGGGTAGAGATATTGGTACGGTGGTCTTTCCTAATGCCCAATTTAAGTTTTTCTTAGTGGCGGATCCAGATATTAGAGGGCAACGCCGATATGAACAGTTGCGTAATAAAGGAGTCGAAATCTCTTTGGATGAAATCATTAATGACATTCACTTGCGTGACCAAAATGATAGTCAAAGACAGTTAGCGCCTCTTAAAAAAGCTGAGGATGCTATAGAAATTGACACATCTTATAAAACCATTGAAGAGATTGTATCACTCATTGAAAAAACTATTCAAGGGGAGGACTAAATGTTTTATCGATTTGCGCAAGGTCTTGCTTTTATGATTCTACATTTTATTTTCCGTATCAAAGTTTATGGGTCTCAAGAAAGACGAACCCACCAAGGCAACCCCTTAATCATTTGTTCTAATCATCGCTCATGGTATGACCCTATGTTGGTTGCTATTACTTACAAGGGACGTATTCATTATATGGCAAAAAAACAATTGTTTAAAAACCCCATATTTGCAAAAATTTGGTCTTGGTTAGGGGTTTTTCCTGTGGATAGAGAAGGGAATTCTTTAGCTGCACTAAAAACTTCTTTAAAACTACTCAAGGATAATAAAGTCCTAGGCATCTTTCCAGAAGGGACCAGAGTCAAAGAGTATCGAGAAGAGCAAGTTAAAGGGGGGACTGGTATGTTAGTGATTCGTTCAAAAGCAACTGTCTTACCTGTTTATATAGAATCAACCTTT
>SKID01000071.1 GCA_007116605.1 Tissierellia bacterium | reverse complement strand
TGGATATAGGACTTGCTTGTTTTTTTGTTTGTTTTAAGAGTGATAAAATTAATGGCACAGGATTTGCAATAACACTATACGATGTTAAATAATTAACAAATGTGAATATAAAATTAGGAGGTATTAACATGAGACCACTCAAAGGAGTGAAAGTGCTTGATTTAACAGATAACTTAGCAGGTAATTTAACAACCATGTATTTAGCAAACTTTGGTGCAGAGGTTGTCAAGGTGGAGCAACCCATTATTGGTGATAAATCAAGAATATGGGAGCCGATTAAGCACAATAAAAGTGTATATCACGCATATCTTAACAGAGGCAAAAAGAGTGTAACTTTGGATTTGGAAAGACCAGAAGGACTGGAAATACTTAAAAAGTTAATAGAAAAATATGATGTGATATGTGAAAGCTTTGGCGATGAAATAATGATAAAAAAAGGACTTGATTATAGTCAAATTCAAAAAATTAATCCTAAAATCGTTTATGCTTCCCAATCTTACTTTGGACACACGGGTCCATACAAAAGTAGACCAGGATCTAGCTGTTCAGCTCAAGCTATAGGCGTCACCATGGATATGACTGGAGTAGATGGTGGACCTCCTATAAAAGCAGGCCCAGCTATGGGAGAACATTATGCTGCAGGATATTTAGCCTCAGGAATTATGCTTGCCCTAATCCATAAAAAAGCGACTGATGAAGGTCAAAAAGTCGATGTAGCATTACTAGATTCTTTGTTTTCCACAATAGAAGCAGCTTCAGCAGCGTATTCTATGTTAGGAGAAGTACAGACTAGAAAAGGCAATTTTGATCCAGCGTGTGCGCCGTATGATACTTTTGAAACTAAAGATGGTTATGTAGCCATTGGTGTAGCAAATGAACTTCAGTGGCAAAATTTTTGTAAACATGTTATAGAGAAACCTGAATTAATCGAGCATCCTGTTTACTATTGTAATGAAGGCAGATGTAAAGATTACTTATATAATTTAAGACCTATTTTAGCTGATGACATTATAAAATATTCTAAATATGATATAGAGAAAAAATGCAGAGAGGTGGGTATTCCAAGTGGGGAAGTATTGGATATACCAAGCATCATCGAGCATCCACATGTATCAGAAAATGATTTTTTGACAGAACTGTGTGATGAAGAACTGGGGGATTTGAGAATTCCTAAATTACCAATAGATTTAAGTGAGACTCCAGGCATTTTTAATGAATGTGCACCAAGTTTAGGACAACATACAGATGATGTGTTAAAGCAAGAAGCATTATTAGATAATATTGAAGACTTAAAGTTAAAAAAAATAGTGTAATCAAAAACATATAGATGGAGGTTGAAATGAATATTTTAAAAGGAGTAAAAGTCATTGACTTTACCCATGCATATGCAGGACCCTTTACAACGATTAATCTAGCGGATTTTGGAGCTGAAGTCATTAAAATTGAAAGACACTCAGGAGATGTGAGCAGAGGGTGGGCACCATTTAAAAATGATTATAGTGGTTATTATTGTTCCTTTAATAGAAATAAAAAAAGTATGACGCTGGATATTACTACAGAAGAAGGAAAAGAGATTATATTTAACCTTGTAAAAGAGGCAGATATTGTTTGCTCAAATTTTAAAGCAGGCACACTAGAAAAATATGGCATTGGATATGAAGCAATGAAAGAAATTAAACCTGATATTATTTATGCATCTATTTCTGGATTTGGTGATAAGGGAGTGCTATCATCATTTGCAGCTTATGATAATGTCATTCAGGCATTAAGTGGCATCATGGATGTGACAGGATTCAAAGATGGTATGCCCACTAAAATTGGACCTGCTATAGGAGATAGTTATACAGGGTTAATGCTTTTGATAGGTATTTTAGTGGCTTACTACCATAAGCTTGAAACGGGTAAGGGTCAAAAAGTAGACGTAACCATGTTGGGTTCACTGCTTAATATGTTAGACAATTCCATTTTAGAGTATACAGGATTTGGAAAGAAAGTCACAAGAAAAGGCAACACAAATTTACATTATGCTCCAAGTGATGTGTACAAAGTCAAAGATGGTTATTTAACCTTAGCAGTTAAAAATGATAAGGAATGGAAAAGTTTCTGTAAAGCTTACGACATGAATGAACTTATTAATGACAAAAGATTTAGCTCTAATTTATCGCGTATAGAACACAATGATGAGCTAACAGAAATTATTGAAAGTAAACTTGCAGATTACACGCGTAGTGAACTGGAGTCAGTTTTATTGCACCTTAATATTGCATGTGCTGGAGTCAAAAGCATCGATGAGGCATTTGAAGACGAACACCTAAATGCAAGAGACATGATTGTGGAACTTGATGATCCTGGTGCTGGAATGATTAAACTTGTTGGAAACCCTATGAAGTTGTCAAAAACACCACCGGTTTTAGAAAAAGCATCCCCATTGCTAGGGCAGCATACAGAAGAAATATTGAAAGAAATGGGATACAAACAAGAAACAATTGATGCATATAAAAGCAAAAAAATAGTGTAGAGAGGATAAAAACATGAAAACAAAAAGTAATATTGATTATGCTTTAATGCTTCCATCGGTTATATTAACATTAGCGTTATCTGTTCCATTAGCAATTTTTAGAGATGAAGGGGCTGAAATTGTTAGTAAAGTATTTGCTTTTACAACAAGTAATTTTAAGTGGGCATTTATGTTATTTGGATTGTTCTGTGTTGTGTTCTTAATAGGACTGTCGTTAAGTAAATGGGGAAATATAAAACTAGGTCAACCTGAAGATAAGCCAGAGTTTTCAACCTATAGTTGGGCAGCCATGATCTTTTGTGCAGGGATAGGTATTGCGATAGTTTATTGGGCTTTTATAGAACCGGTTTATTATATGGGAGGACCACCACTGGGTATCTTGCCTGGGTCTGATTTATCAGCTGAATGGGCCGGGATGTTGGGTCAGTTTCATTGGGGAATTACACCGTGGGCAATATATGCAATACCTACAATACCCATTGCTTATGCTATACATGTTAAGAAAGCTTCGACATTAAGACTAAGCACTGCCTGTAAAGGAGTTATTGGAAGTCATGCAGAAGGCTTGCTCGGTAAAGTGATCAATATGCTAGTCGTGTTTGCAATGATAGGTGGCGTTGGAACTTCATTGGGATTAGCTGTTCCTTTAGTGACAGCATTGATTGCTAATATTTTTGGAATGCAAGAAAGCTTTCAACTACAGCTAATAGTCCTTGCTATTTTCACAGGAGTGATTTCAGTGACCGTTTATGCTGGATTACAAAAAGGTATAGCAAAATTAGCTGATTTTAACACTTATGTAGCTTATTTTTTACTCATATTTATCTTTGTAGTAGGACCAACAATATTCATATTGAATCTTTGGGTCAATAGCCTAGGTTTAATGGTCAATGATTTCATTAGGATGAGTTTATGGACAGATCCTATTAGTCAGTCAGGATTTCCAGAAGGGTGGACAGTGTTTTATTGGGCTTGGTGGATTGCATACGCTCCCATGATGGGCCTCTTCGTCGCTAGAATTTCAAGAGGAAGAACCATTAGACAAGTCATATTAGGAGAATTAGTATTTGGTAGCTTAGGATGTTGGATATTCTTTGCAATCTGGGGAGGATATGCGATTGACGTTCAAATTTCTGGTGCGTTAGACGTGGCAAGCATTGTTGCTGAAGTAGGAACACCAGGTACAATCATTGCCATACTCAGTTCTTTACCTGCTGGGAATTGGTTGATTATTCCTGTGTTTACTATTTTGTGTATTGTCTTTTTAGCAACAACTCTAAATTCAGCAGCCTTTACCTTGTCTGCTCAGGTGACTAAAGAAATAAGAGGTGATGAAGAACCTAACAAATGGAATAGAACATTGTGGGCAATTTTCTTAGGCATATTTGCAGTAGGTCTATTAGCAACAGGAGGACTTCAAGCTGTCCAACTGGCATCTGTGGTGGTGGCTTTACCATTAATGCCAATCTTAATAACCATGTTGTTCTCATTAAGAAAATGGCTTAAAGAGGATTATGGTCAAATGTTAAGTAGTAAAGTCATTGTTTTAGATAGTGCACAAATAAATAGCATTGACAAGGATTAAGTAAGTTCAATAGGACTAAAATAGTGGAGAAGTTTGCGTTCTATACTTCTCCACTATTAGTATTTAGTTAATAATAAATTGATTTTATTAAGCCAACTGCTATATAATGAAACAGTATAAAGTCTATTTTGATTGGAGAGAAAATGTCTAAATAAAAGTCTTATATAAGTGATGATGATTTTAGAGAAGTCATTGACAACCTCTACGACGAGATTATGATCTTTGATAATAACTATAATTTAGTATACTTAAACAATGCATCAGAAAGACATTACGGCATTCACAAGTCTAAATTAATTGGTAAAAACTTTTATGATTTAGATGAAGTTTATTGGGGTAATTCGACTTTACCAGATGTCTACCAAAAAAACAAAATGGTGGCAAAAAGACAAATCACAAATTTAGGAACTGAAATTGTCACAATATCAACGCCGGTTTTTGATGATAAAGGTAAGATTAAATTTGTAGGTCAAAATGTTAATGAGATTTACTGCACAAATGATTTCGATGACAAAGGACAAATGAATCAGAATATTTTTGATTCAGTTGATGATTCAAATGCGATAGAAATGTTTGTCCATAGCAGTCCTAAGACAAATATACTTATGGAAACAGTTAGTAAAATCAAAAATATCCAATCGCCATGTCTAATATTAGGAGAAACTGGAACGGGTAAAAGTCACCTTGCTCATTATATGCATAAAATTAGCTCGAGAAACCAAAAACATTTTGTTAGTTTAAATTGCGCATGTATGAATCCGAACTTAATTGAGTCAGAG
>SKID01000219.1 GCA_007116605.1 Tissierellia bacterium | reverse complement strand
TTTTATCCATATACTCTTTTGCTACACGATAAGTTTCTTCAAGATCTGAAGTAGCCATTGTTACCCACCCTTGATCGATTCTTGTTTTTATTCTAGAATAGTCTACTTCAGCGACTATACCCACACCATTATCAATCTCAATGGCTTTAGGTTGTGCACCACTCATCCCTCCTAATCCTGAGGTAATGAATAAATGACCCCTTAAATCCTGATCATCAGGAATACCTAGTTTCATTCTACCTGCATTCAAGATGGTATTGAAAGTCCCATGTACAATTCCTTGAGGACCAATGTACATCCAGCCACCGGCTGTCATTTGACCATAGCTTGAAACACCCATGGCAGTCGCCTTTGCCCAATCTTCTGGGTTGTCAAACATCCCTATCATTAAACCATTTGTAATAATCACTCTTGGACTTGCTTTATGAGACTTAAATAATCCCATGGGATGGCCAGACATTAATACCAAAGTTTGTTCATCTGTTAATTCTTCTAAGTATTTCATAATGAGTCGATACTGCATCCAGTTCTGGCATACTTGACCTGTTTCACCATAAGTAACCAACTCATAAGGGTAAAGACAAATTTCAAAGTCTAAATTGTTGTCAATCATCACTTGAAAAGCTTTTCCTTCAACACATTTACCTTTGTATTCATCTATAGGTTTGCCATATATGCGTCCTTCTGGTCGATATCGGTATCCATAGATTCGACCAGAAGTCATCAATTCTTCCAAAAATTCTTGAGCCATTTGCTCATGATGTTGTTCGGGAATATATCTCAATGCATTCTTAACCGCTAGTTTAATCTCACGGTCTGTTAAACTAAGCTCTCTCATGGGAGCTCTTCTATATTGGGGATCAAAACTAGGATACGCTGGCAATTGATCATCTAACTTAATCGTCATTGCTTTAGCTATCGCTTCATTATTCATACTCACATACCTCCATTTTTTCATCTGTTATTAGTATAATCAATTACCGTCTATAAAACGTCTAAGTCGGATTTGTCTATTTTGACCAATGAATCACTCAATTTTCAGTACTAAGACGCCTAATTCTACTAAGTAATAGCTGAAAACGGTAGGATTCTTATTAGATTCAGATGGTGTTTATAAGACCACCTGAATGGTAGAGACCGTTATCTAGGAACTTTACCACTTTAAGAAGTGGGAATCTTAGTTCTATCAGTCATCGGATAAAAAAGTATCAATAGGGATCAGCCAAAACACCCTTTACTAACATTAAAAGAAGGTTTAGTCTCACTCTAAACCTTCTTGGGATTCAATTTATTTATTTAATTTCTGCAATTAATTCATCTGTCTCTACTTGTTGTCCTTCTTTGACATTGACAAAGGAAACCGTTCCTGCCACTGGAGAAATAATATTGGTTTCCATTTTCATAGCTTCTATCACAGCAATTGGAGCATTTTCGTCTATCTTTTGTCCTTTCTCTACTAACAATTTCAAAATCGTTCCAGGAATATTCGCTCCAACTTCTCCTTTGTTCTGCTTGTCTACAAATCTTTTTTCAACTTTAGTCTTTGTCACATATGCGCTTTTGTCTTTAATGCGAATCACACGTCGATTGCCATTAATTTCAAATATGACATCTCTGTATCCTTCTTCATCGGGTTTTCTCATTTCAACCAATTTCACCACATAAAACTTACCTTCTGCTATTTTAATTTCACAAGTTTCTCCTTCTTCTAAGCCATAGAAGAAAATGTCACTACCCATTAAGTCAAATTGATTGTTCAACTTTAACTCTTTTAAGTAGTCTTCAAATACTTTTGGATATAATGCATAACTTAGACAGTCTTTCATCGTTGCATCGATATGATGTTGATCATCTAAGATTTTTTTGATTTTATCAAAATCCTCATCAGGTAATAGTTCTCCTGGTCTTACATAAATGGTCTCTCTATCTTTTAGTACCAGTTTACGCAAATCTTCAGGAAATCCTCCAATAGGCTGTCCCATCATACCTTGGAAGTAAGATACTATAGAGTCTGGGAAGTCAAGGTTTTTTGCTTTGTCGTAAATATTATCAGGTGTTAAGTCATTTTGAACCATAAAAATCGCCATATCTCCTACAGCTTTTGAAGACGGTGTGACTTTTACAATATCGCCCAACATCTCGTTAACTGTCTTATACATTTCTTTTACTTCTTTAAACTTATGCCCTAACCCAAAGCTTTCTACTTGGGGTTTAAAGTTAGAATATTGTCCTCCAGGAATTTCATATTTATATATTTCTGTTGTTCCTGAATGTAAGCCTGACTCATATTTGGCATAAACTGGTCTAACCGCATCCCAATAATCGGATATTTCTTGCATTGCGTCCAAATCAAGACCAGTATGCCTTGCCGTATTCTCAAGTGCCGCTACGACTGAATTAAGAGCTGGCTGACTGGTTAAACCCGCCATACTATTAAAGGCAGTATCTACAATATCTACATCTGCAATTGCTGCCATAAGAATGGTTGCAATGCCATTACCACTAGTATCATGGGTGTGTAAATGAATGGGTATGCTAATCTCGTTTTTTAATGCTTTAATCAGCGTATTGGCTGCTACAGGTTTTAATAATCCAGACATATCTTTAATCGCTAAGATATGCGCTCCTGCTTTTTCTAAAGCTTTTGCCATATTAACATAGTATTTCAGATCATATTTATTTTTTGTAGGGTCTGAAATATCTCCAGTATAACAGACACATGCTTCTACGACCTTGTTCTGGTTTAACACCTCATCAATTGCCACTTCCATGCCTTTCATCCAATTTAATGAATCAAAGATTCTAAACACATCAATCCCCGAACGACTGGATTGCTTAACAAACTCTCTGATCACATTATCAGGATAATTTTTATAACCCACTCCATTTGCACCACGTAATAGCATTTGAAGTAAAATATTAGGCACTAAGGCTCTTATTCTTTCTAATCTCTCCCAAGGATCTTCTTTTAAAAATCTATAAGCCACATCATAAGTAGCTCCTCCCCACATTTCAAGGGAAAATAAATCTTTTGCTAGATGTGATATTGCTGGCGCAATTTTAACCATATCCACTGTTCGCATTCTAGTAGCCATTAATGATTGATGTGCATCTCTCATCGTTGTATCTGTTAACAGTAGACGCTTTTGGCTTGAAATCCAATCTGCCAAACCTTTAGGTCCTTTTTCGTCTAATATTTGTTTTGTGCCATACAATGTTTCTTCAAAATTAAATGCAGGCACTCGAGGGACGTCAAACTGAGGTTTTACCCCTCTTGTTTCATTGACCACCACATTCCCTACATAAGATAGAATGCGCATTTCTTCGTCATCACCACTACGTATATCTACCAAAGCAGGGGTCTCAGCAATAAAACTAGTGTGACAATTACCTGCCCTAAAAGTAGGATGATTAAGAACATTAAGCAAGAATGCAATATTCGTTTTTACACCCTCAATTTTGAACTCTTTTAGTGCACGAATGGATTTTTGAATAGCAGCTTCAAAATCTCTACCGTGGGAAGTTACTTTTACTAATAAACTATCATAATAGGGTGTAATCACTGCTCCCGTAAATCCATTGCCTCCATCTAATCTGATTCCTAGCCCAGAACTAGATCGATACACATCAATAGTGCCTGTGTCTGGCGCAAATTGGTTTGCAGGATCTTCTGTGGTTACACGACATTGTATTGAACATCCTCTTGGCATAACATCTGCTTGTGATTGAATTCCGATTTCATTTGAATCTAAAGCATACCCTTCTGCAATTTTAATTTGAGCTTGGACAATATCAATACCTGTAACCATTTCAGTGACTGTATGCTCAACTTGAATACGTGGATTCATTTCAATAAAATAATGATTACCTGATGCATCTACTAAAAACTCTACTGTACCCGCACTACGATAATTCACAAAGCGGGCTATTTTAAGTGCATCTTCACAAATCTTTTCTCTCGCCTCTTGACTCAAGGTCACTGCAGGTGTAAATTCAATGACCTTTTGATGTCTTCTTTGAATTGAACAATCTCTCTCGAATAAATGTACCAATTGACCATATTGATCACCCAAAATTTGTACTTCTATATGTTTTGGTTTCTCAATATACTTTTCAACAAAAATGTCTTCTATGCCAAAGGCTTTCTTGGCTTCATTTTTTGCATTTTCATATTCAGTGATTAAATCTTTTTCATGCCTAACAATTCTCATCCCTCTTCCGCCACCACCAGCAGAAGCTTTTAATATCACTGGATAACCACAGTATTGAGCATATTCTATCGCTTCTTTTTGTGAAAATGCGGCTTTTTCTACACCTCGTATCGTTGGAACTCCTACTTGAGCCGCAACAACTTTTGACTTAATCTTGTCCCCTAGTCGATCCATCATATAGTGGGCTGGTCCAATGAAAACAATGCCTGCTTCTTCGCATTTTTTAGCAAACTCGGGATTTTCAGATAAAAACCCATAACCTGGATGTATGGCATCTACGCCTTTTGCAATCGCTAAATTGATAATTTCATCAATCCCCAAGTAAGCTTCTACGGGACTTTTGTTTTTTCCTACTCGATAAGACTCATCTGCTTTTGTCCTAAATAATGAGTTTTTATCTTCTTCCGAATAAATTGCTACTGAACGTATCCCTAACTCTTTACACGCTCTGAAAACTCTAATCGCAATTTCACCTCGGTTAGCAACCAAAATTCTTTTAAATTTCTTCATTTCTTTCACCTGCCATTATGTTTCTATTTAATCCGATGACTAAAAAAGGTTAAAATAAATGTGGAGTTTCAACTCCACATTTTAGTCACTTCATTAGGATAAAGCATAACAAAATTTAATTAGTTTTTCAAGACATTTTTTTTATTTTTTTAATTATTTCTTCTTTA
>SKID01000376.1 GCA_007116605.1 Tissierellia bacterium | reverse complement strand
AGGGGAGCGACAGCTCTATTGGATGCAATCGGAAAAACCATCAATAAGATTCAACATGTACAAAAACAAACGCTTAAAGAAGCAAGAGCAGATAAGGTTTTGTTTATCATTACTACAGAGGGATTAGAAAATGCTAGCAAAGAGTACTCTCATAAAAAAATTAAAGAAATGATACAAGTATGTCGTCAAAAATTGGAATGGGAATTTCTTTTTCTAGGAGCAAATATGGATGCTGTATCAGAAGCTGAGAAATTCGGGATTGATGAGTCAAAAGCTGCACAGTTTAACAATGATGAAAAAGGTATTTCTTTAAATTATGAAGTTTTAAGTGAAGCAATCACAGAATTTAGGACGAAAAAAACGATAGATAGACATTGGAAGGCATCGATTGATAAGGATTTAAAACAAAGACAATAATGAACGAACAACGGTTATTTCAACAAATTAATATACCCCAAAAAAAACGTAAGACCGTCGCATCGCTATTACAACGGTCTTACAGGGGGTTTGTTGGTCGGAGCAACAGGACTTGAACCTGCGACCTCTTGACCCCCAGTCAAGCACTCTACCAAACTGAGCTATGCCCCGATTCACCATCCTATTCTAATACATTTCTAGTCATAAAGCAATCATCAATTATGTTCTTTTTTTTGTACAATATTATTCTCCAAATACATCACGATAGATGAGTAATGCTTCCATCATTTTAGGAAAACCAACACTTGGGGCAATGAGTAAAATAGCTTGTTGGATTTCTTCTCGATTACATCCTGCGTTGATTGCCTTTTTGATATGTGTTTTTAAAGCGTAAGAATAGCCTTGGGTTGCAGAAATTGAAACCTTGATTAACCAACGGGTTTTTTCATCAAGTGGACCAGATTCTGTGTGAATTTTCCGCCCATATTCTTGATAAGCCTCGTACACTTCAGGGAAATGTTTTTTAAAATAGCTTAGGTGTTCTTGAATTAAATCCATAATACCTCCATGTTTTTTATTTAGATTTATTAAGTTAATGCTAATAATGTTCATTTTTTAATATCTTAGTTATAAAAACTGAAATGAGATCTGGGTCAAATTGAGATCCAGAACCTTGTTTCAACTCTTCGATGGCGTAACTGATACTTTGAGCTGGGCGATAGGATCTTTTGCTTGTCATAGCATCATAAGCATCAACAATAGCGATAATTCTAGATTGTAGTGGAATGTTTTTGCCTGATATTCCAGAGGGATAGCCTTTTCCATCCCATCGCTCATGATGGTATAAAACATAAGATGCGATTTCAAGCATATCAGGAGTTGTATTTAATATTCTAAAACTGATTTCTGGATGCTTTTTGATGATTTCATATTCAGTAGATGTCAATGAACCTTCTTTGTTAAGAATTTTCTCATCGATACCAATTTTTCCAATATCATGAAGCAAACCGATTAGTTCTAATTCTTTCAACTTTTCTTCACTAAAGCCAATGGCTTTTCCTAAAAGCATGGCCATTCTTGAAACTCTTTGAGAGTGTTCTTCTTCTCGTTTGTTTTTTTCGTGAAGGGTTTTTAGGATGACATGAATGGTGTTGCGTCGCATACTTGGACTTTCAAGAATTTTTTTGCGATACATACTGTCTTCTGCGATTTTCATAATGGACTCATAATCTTGTGAAAGGGATGATTTTATACCATAACCTAAAGATAAGGATAATTCGATTTCATTGACACGTTCAATAGATATAGCATATTTAACTTCTTGAACAATGTGTTCAGCTTCATTTGCATCAGTATTTGGAGATAAAATAGCAAATTCATCACCACTTAATCGTGCAACAACGGCTTTTTCTGGCAAGGTTTTTTGTAATATACTAGCCACTTTTACTAAGTAGACATCACCGATAGCATGGCCAAAAGAATCATTAATCAATTTTAATCCATTGATGTCAGCAATGATGATAGCAAGGGGATGATAATTGATCTTTGAGTATTTTTCAAAGGCTTGATTGAGATAGCGGCGATTATAAAGACCCGTTAGAAAGTCATGATAACTCATATAAGCCAGCTCTTTAGTTCTAGCATTTACCTTTTTTTCTAAGGCATCATTAATTGAGGCAATTTTGTTTTTTTCATCGTTAAGTTGTTTTTTGAGAAGAAATTGAGCACGATGATTTTTTTCTTTGATGTAAACAGAAAAGGCACCAAAAATGATGACATATCCATATAAAATATTTGAGTCTAAATGGATATCAGGAGGGATTACTGGAAATATTTGATAACTTAAATTATAAACGAAGAACAAAACAAATCCAACCATCATCACGTAAACAAATCTTAGCGATAAAAAGAAATAAACAAAGATGAGCACAAACAATAATGCATATCGATAGGAAAAGAATCCTTGCGTTGCTGCAGTCAGATGTATAACTAGTAACCCAATGCCACCTAATAAAATAGTGAAAGCAATCATTAGACTGCCATATCTTTTAAATGACGGTGCAAAACTTAACTTAAGAACAAAAAGAGCTATAGGTGAATAAATACCAAAACGAATAAACCAATAATAAAGGTGAAATTGGTTCATTTCTCTAAAATCAATGGGTGCAAAAATGACATAAGCAATAATACTTAGAAAAATAGCTAGGCGTTGATTATTGATTACATCATCATTATAATCCAACAGGTACTCTTTTTCTAAATCAGTATTGGTATGAGAAAATGACAAACGCGAAGATTTTATAAAATCTAGCATTTTACTTAAAGATAAAGAGATTTGCGTTTTCATATATCTCAACCCCTTATCTAGTTAATTACTGAAACTCTTTCATAAAGGTTTTAATCATTTCTTTTTGATGAGAAGTTTCAATTAATGCGTGATCTTTTAAAAACTCAAAGTGATCAAGGTAGCTTTTTTTCTCTTCATAGTAAAGGATTCCTAAAGGTATTTTGTCTCCCCACTCATACGCCTTTTCAAGGGCTGACATTTTATTTGTTGGGTCATATTTGGCAGTTTCTTTGTCTAAACGATAGACCCTTTTTTTATACCACCCAAAAGTGTTGATTTTGTTAAAGCTAACACAGGGTTGAAGAATGTCTACTAAAGCATAACCTTTATATTCGATGGCATGTTTCATAATTTCAACAAGATGTTCTTTTTCACCGGTAAAACAACGTGCTACAAAACCAGCACCTAGTGAAATAGCCGTCACTAATGGATTAAGGGGTTGATTGATAACACCCTTTGGAGTAAAATCGGTGACATGACCTAAGTCTGAAGTAGGAGAAGATTGTCCTTTAGTCAGTCCATAAATTTGATTATCATGGACAAAATGGGTTATATCAATATTACGACGAATATTGTGAATGAAGTGATTGCCACCTTCTCCATAGGAGTCTCCGTCGCCAGTGTTAACAATAACTTTCAAATTCTGGTTAGCCATCTTAATGGCTGTTGCTGGTGGTAATGCTCTGCCGTGAAGACTTTCAAAGCTATTTGCATTAATATACTGAGGCGTTTTGGCCGCTTGACCTATGCCACCTACAATGACAACTTGATGCTGTGGAATAGCCAATGATTCAAGTGTTTCTTGAAGAGCGTCTAATATAGGAAAGTTGCCACATCCTGGACACCAAGCTGTTTCATATTGTTTATATTTATGGACACAACTCATTTTAAAACCTCCTTTAACTGATCAAGTATTTCTGTAGCAGAGATAGGTCGACCATCATACTTCAAAATAGTGTTGTCAATTTTTATACCTGTCTCCCTACGAATTAAGCTAGCAAGCTGACCGGTGGAATTTTGCTCAATGACAATGATTTTTTGTGCTTGAGTGGATTTTTCAATGAGGGTTTTTTGGGGTAAAGGCCATATGTCTCCAAACACAAGTGCACCATAAGTCAACGTTTCATTGCTGATAGGATTCATGAGCTCTGAAATTTGGCTATGCATACTACCCCAACCTATTAATAAAATCTCGGGCTGGTGATTTCCTAGCACATCAGGTTCTATAAGTTCTGTCTTTAGTGCTTCAAATTTACGAGCGCGCTTCTCAACCATCTGGTTACGCATTTCTGAAGATTCAGTGATAAATCCATTACAATCGTGTTCATCGCTATCTATATTGACACTAGTGCCTTTAACTTTTCCGGGCACTAAGCGAGGAGAAATGCCCGAAGGAGTGATTTCATAACGTCGGTAAGTTTTTTGATTTTCAAACTCAGAGGCATCTGCTAGGCATCGATCAATAGATATATTATCTAAATCAAAAGGAGCAATGGTGCGTACAGCATCAGCCATGTATTGATCACCTAAAAGAATGACAGGGATTTGATATTTGTCTGCTAAGTTAAAAGCGCGAGTAGTTTGATAAAAAGCATCTCTAGGGTTTCGTAACGAGATGACCATTCGACCAAATTCTCCATGAGAACCATGAATAGCAAAGTTAAGATCTGCTTGCTCGGTTCTTGTCGGTAAACCAGTAGCAGGACCAGGTCTCTGTATAAGCGCAATAACAAGAGGAATTTCAGCAATGCCAGCAAGCCCTAAAGCTTCTACCATAAGAGAAAATCCACCGCCAGAAGTTCCAGTCATAGCCCTGACACCGGCATAGGAAGCTCCGATAGCCATGTTGATGGCAGCAATTTCATCCTCGGCTTGTTCCACAATTATTTTCATCTTTTCTGCTTTTCGAGTTAAGTAGCTCATAATGGATGTAGAAGGTGTCATTGGATAAGCACTATAAAATTTGACGCCAGCAGCGAGAGCCCCAAGAGCTATAGCTTCATTGGCTTGTATCATGATGGTTTCTGCTTGACTATTGGTTTCCATGATATATTGATGATCTACTAGAGCTTGTCCTTTTTCAAAAGATTTTAGATTCTGCTGGACAAGCTTTTCATCAAATTTTGTGCT
>SKID01000189.1 GCA_007116605.1 Tissierellia bacterium | reverse complement strand
CGTGGAAAAGAGTCCAGAACATATTAATCCGTATAGAAGAAATTGTCGGCTGCGTCGTGTGCATAATTTCAGCGGCCTGTTTGAAGCGATTCAGTTCAGCAACCTGTATAGACGCTTCTAATTGCTTAAGGCTTACCATAACAATATCATCTCTTTAATCTGAGCACTTTAGCATTATAAATTTTTTATTTACTTTCAAAAAATTTTTTCATAGACATCTTTAAATTTAT
This sequence comes from Tissierellia bacterium, assembly GCA_007116605.1. Lineage (GTDB taxonomy): Bacteria > Bacillota > Clostridia > Tissierellales > Dethiosulfatibacteraceae > 38-11. Next base: position 4,670 of record SKID01000189.1, on the reverse strand, counting down.
CATTATCATTACAAAAAGTTAACAATCTTCAAGAGTGCTTATAATGACCATAAATTTGGCTAATTTTACCCCCCAAGAGCTTCGCAGGACAATAAGAATCGGTCAATATAATGGCGTGACTAGTGGTCTTGCTTCTGGTTATTTACAAGCAAACATCATTATTGTCCCATCAATGTTAGCTAATCAATTTTTATTGTTTTGCCAGAAAAACCCTACCCCTCTCCCGCTTATCGGAGTCAGCCAACCTGGTAGTCGCTCACTATCAGACGTTGGTGAAGATCTTGATTTAGCTCTAGATATTCCCGAATACCAGATTTTTATTCATGGTAAACTTGATAAATCTGTAAGCAATCTTTTAGATTATTGGGACAAAAGTTTTGTTACTTTTGTATTAGGCTGTTCATTTTCATTCGAGCAAGCCTTAATTAATTCTGGTCTTGTTATACGTAACTTACAACAAGGTAAAAATGTGTCTATGTATGATACAAATATAAAATGTTCTCCAGTGGGTAACCTATCTGGAAATGTTGTCGTATCTATGCGGCCTTTTAGTGAAAAAGATGCCATTCGTGCAATCCAAATAACCAGTAGATTCCCAAAAGCTCATGGTGCTCCTATTCATTTCGGTGATCATAAAAAAATTGGTATAAGTAATATTAATTATCCAGATTATGGTGATTCAGTAGATATTTATGAGGATGAAATACCTGTATTCTGGGCTTGTGGTGTAACTCTACATAACATTATCAAACAATCTCGTTTACCTTTTTGTATTACTCATGCGCCAGGAAAAATGCTTGTTACTGATTTGTTAAACGATTCGCTCTCAATATTCTAATTATGGAGTCAATGGTAATGATGATAAATAGTGAAATGAAAATTAATTGTGATATGGGTGAGAGCTTTGGGATTTGGACATTAGGATGTGATGACCAAATCATGCCTTATTTAGATATGGCTAATATTGCATGTGGCATGCACGCTTCTGACCCAAAAGTTATGCTTGATACTGTCAGGCTTGCTAAACGATATCAAGTGACTATTGGTGCACATCCAGGGTATCCTGATCTTCAGGGATTTGGTCGTCGCACTATACCTCTAAGTGATGATGAACTCCTTGCATCATTTATTTATCAAATCGGTGCATTGCAAGCTATCTGCCGTAGTGAGTCTACTCAGCTTAGCTACGTAAAACCTCATGGTGCTCTATACAATACCATGATGAAAGATGATCATGTGTTTACTATTCTTTTACGAGCAATGGAGCGTTGCGCTGATTCTTTACCTCTTGTGATTATGGGCGTACCGAATGCTGACAAATACGTACAGATGGCAAATGATTATGGCATCACCTTACTATTTGAAGCTTTTGTCGATCGCGCTTATGACGATGATGGTCGATTAGTTCCTCGTCATGTTACCGGTTCAACTTACCATGATCTTGATACTATTCGGCGGCAAGCCATTGAGTTAATGCGTAACCAAAGAGTCATGACATTAAGTGGAAATTTTTTAAATATTCATGCTCATACTTTGTGTATTCATGGCGATGGTCCAATGGCACTTCCAACCGCGCAGATGTTAAGGCAAGAACTAGAAGCTGGTGTATTATCATGAATATTCAGCCTGTCAATGAGAATACGCTCATTATCTATTTTAGTGAAAGCATAGAGACAGCTGTTGCTGATAAAATTGCTCGCGTCATCCCTTTTCTTCGCCAACATTTAGGTTCATATATTATCGATGTGATTCCTTCCTACACATCTATCCTTATTACTATTGATTTAATTAAGATTGGTTTACGTGAGATCATTAATAAAATTACTTATTTTAAATCCTACATCGATGCTTTAACCATAGTTAATGAGAGTTATAATGAAATTATTATCCCAGTCTACTATGGATTAGAAGTCGCTTGGGATGCAGAAAATCTCACTCGGCATTCTTCCCTCCCTTTCGAAAAAATTATCGAGATACATAGCACTACCGTTTATCGTGTTTATGCCATCGGCTTTGCTCCCGGTTTTGCGTACCTAGGTAATACTGATCCAAGAATTGCGATACCCCGTCAATCTACTCCGCGAATGAAAGTTCCTGCGGGTAGTGTTGCCATAGCTGATCAACAAACGGCGATTTACCCAAGAGAATCTCCCGGTGGTTGGCAAATAATAGGTAGAACCCCTATCGAACTCATTGATTACCAGAGAGAAAATCTATGTTTATTCGAAATGGGGGCATTAATTCGCTTTCAACCCATCACCAAAGAAAAGTTTATCAGTTTAGGAGGCATATTAAACACAAGTGATTCTAATCTCATTTCTTCAACAAAAGGCTAATAGTAATGCTGCGTATATTATCTTCTGGGCCACTTAGCTTAGTTCAAGATCTAGGACGCTATGGTTACCAAAATGTTGGTGTAACAACAGGCGGTCCTATGGATGAACATGCGTTCTTATGGGCGAATCGTCTATTGAATAATGCTCCCAATGATCCACAAATTGAAATCACGCTTGGTCAGTTTCATGCTGAGTTTACAAAATCTACTATGATTGCGATAACGGGCGCAGATATGAGTCCAAGCATCAATGATATACCGATTAAAGCTTGGCAAAGTTATTTCATCAATGCGGGAGATAAAATCAAGCTCAATAATGCACAAACCGGTTTACGGAGCTATTTAGCAATAAAAGATGGCTTTAAAGCTCAACCTATTCTTAATAGTTGCTCAACGGTGACTCGAGATCGTTTAGGTGGTCTGAAAAAAAATGGTGACAAATTAAGTGATGGTGATTTACTTGATTATTCAGAAACATCTCATCAAATAATCAATAGAGTCCCAGAAAAATTCATTCCTAATTATACTCAACAACCTCTTCCTTTATTTGTTATCCCAAGCTATCAATACGAGCTTTTTCCTAAAGATCAACAATCTATTTTTTTTAGTAGTACGTATACTGTTTCACCACAAATAGATAGGATGGGATATAGATTATCAGGAGAAAAAATCAAATGCAGACAGCCTGGCATTATTTCTGAAGGTATCGCATTAGGTGCTATACAGATTCCTGCAGACGGTCAACCAATTGTATTGATGAGAGATAGACAAACTATAGGTGGATATCCAAAAATTGGTTGCTTAACAAATGAAAGTGTCTGCCGATTGGCCCAATGCCAACCAGGTTCAAAAGTACGTTTTATTTTAAAAGATTTATTCCAAGCAGAGGCAGAATATTCTGTTGAATCCATTTTTCTAAAACTGAATAATGGAAAATAATTAAATTTTATTATACAGATAAAAAGTGGAATCATAGAATTTATAAATTAACCACATCAATAAATTGAATGGATTTTAACTCACTATTATTTAAATAAGAAGAGTATAATTTTTTGTAAAGGAGTATACTTTATGTCTAAAAAAATAAGCAACAAGTTGGGTATCAATTGGTCATTAATTATGGGGGCAGCTTTTTTAATGGCTACCTCTGCCGTTGGACCAGGTTTTCTTACACAAACAACGGTATTCACTCAACAATTAGGTGCGAGCTTCGCGTTTGTTATATTAGTATCTATCCTTTTAGATATTGGTGCTCAACTTAATATTTGGCGAGTTATTGTCGTATCAAAAACACGAGCACAAGATATTGCAAATAAACTGGTTCCTGGTCTCGGTATTGCCATAGCTAGTATTGTCGCTTTAGGAGGATTAGCCTTTAATATTGGTAATATTGGAGGAGCAGGGCTAGGTGTGAATGTTTTATTCCCTACCTTATCACCGATTACTGGATCTTTAATCAGTGCTATTATAGCTATCGCTATTTTTTCATTTAAAGATGCGGGTAAATCAATGGATAGATTTACTATATTAATGGGGATCTCTCTTATATCTATGACATTATATGTATTATTTTCAACAAGCCCGCCATTCAAGGAAGCCGCTTTTCGTTCAATATGGCCAGAAAGTATTAATATATTTGCTATTGTCACTTTAGTTGGTGGCACTGTTGGAGGCTATATTACTTTTGCTGGCGCACACCGCCTTATTGATGCCGGCGTAGTAGGAAAGGAATCTCTACCTGAGGTGAATAAAGGATCCATTTCTGCGATTAGTTTGGCATCGATTGTCCGCGTTGTTCTATTTTTAGCCACACTTGGCGTTGTCAGTCAAGGCATTATTTTGGACCCAGATAACCCTCCAGCCTCGATGTTCCAATATGCGGCCGGAGATATCGGTTATAAACTATTTGGTATTGTTTTATGGGCAGCCGCTATTACTTCTGTTATTGGTTCTGCTTACACATCTGTATCTTTCTTAAAAACTCTTCATCCTCTTATAGAAAAATATTCTAGACAATTAACAATATCATTTATTGTTTTATCAACCTTTATTTTCTGTTTTATTGGCAGACCTGTCACACTACTAATTTTTGCAGGTGCATTAAATGGATTTATTCTACCTATCACATTAGGTGTTATGCTTTGGGCTGCAAATAAAGTAAATATTGTAGGTGATTATAAACACCCATTATGGTTAACTTATTTTGGATGGTTAATCGTAATTATAATGCTAATGATGAGCTTATATACTGTCTTTTCACTTATTTTTTAGATTAAAAAAATCACCACTATAAATAGTGGTGATTAATTTTAAAATACATAAGAAAAATTAATGG
>SKID01000059.1 GCA_007116605.1 Tissierellia bacterium | reverse complement strand
TGTAAAGAAGAAATTTTGGGTGAGGTAATCTCTTTAATAATGTAAAGCGGTACAAACTATCGTCTTCGAGAGAATAATCGACTTTTTCAAAGCGTGTTTTGCTCATAGATGCGACAATTTTTTCGATACGATATAAAATAATATTCTCTTTTTGCTTAAAATGTCTATGCAACGTCATTCTTGAAACACCAGCTTCATGAGCTATTTCAGTCAACGAAATAGCTTCAAAAGGTTTACTCTGTAAGAGATTCATGAAAGCATCTGAAATTAAGTCTTTTGACTCTTCAATCTGCATTTGTCTTTTCATGTTACATTCCTCCAAGGATTGTATAAGATAGAGTCAAAGGATTGACTTTAGTATTCATCAATTATACTATAGATTCAAATCTGTTACAATGTAACAACAAATAAATGCCGAACTTGTTTTTAGAATTTGAAAATTATGTTGACCAAATTTAAAGGAGTATTTTATGAAAAAAATTATTAATAGTGTATTTCCTAAAACAGTAGATAGTGATTATAAAGGCAGTAAAATTACATTATATGTATTCACTATTTTAGCTGTGGTCAGTATGATTAGAAGTATTATTCACTTTTTAGCACCAGATGGTGGTGCTGGAAGTATCGCTGGATTAGACTTATCTAAAGGTGCAGAGAACATTATTTTTTCCTTTGGATTATGGGGACTATCCCAATTTCTTTTTGCCTTGATTCAACTTCTGGTAGCCTTTAGATACAAAACATTAATACCACTGATGTATTTGATGTTAATAATAGAAATTGTCGGAAGAATATCAATTGGGATTATAAAATCCCCCATTTTATTGAATGGTACTCCTCCGGGAGGAGTTGCTAATTATATTTTATTACCCGTGATTTCTGTTATGTTTGTTTTAAGTCTCAAAGCAAAAAGGAGATAGGAATAGTTTAATGGATAGGCAGTCTATAGCTACAACATACCGTTAGCGAAACAGTATTGATATCGTTCTGATAACGGTATAAAATATTCATGAGGTGATTTGTATGAAATATATGAGCACTAATGAAGCTAGCAAGAGATGGGCAATAAGTGATCGTCGAATTCGAGTGCTTTGCAATGAGGGGCGTATTGAAGGTGCAATAAAAATTGGACGAAATTGGTCTATACCTGCTGATGCTTCAAAACCTGCGGATGCAAGGGAAACCAGCAAGAAAAAATACATTGGATTGGGATTTGACTTTAGTTATATAGATTCACTTAAGAAATCCATCGACGAGTACAGACCCTTTTCCAAAGGCCTTGCTAATTCACTTCATGAGAAACTAATTGTAGAATGGACTTATAATAGTAATGCCATAGAAGGGAACACGCTGACATTGTCAGAGACAAAAGTTGTTCTTGAAGGAATTACCATTGGCGGGAAAAGTATGGTGGAACACTTAGAAGCAATTAACCATCGTGAAGCTATCCTTTTTGTTGAAGATTTAATTGCTAATAAAGAAAAGCTTTCTGAATGGAATATCAAGAATATCCATGCATTGATATTGAAAGAAATAAATAATACAAGTGCTGGTAAATATCGGAGAGAAAATGTTGTAATTAGCGGTGCGGAACATATTCCACCAAAGCACTATGAAGTTGGAGATTTAATGCAAAAACTTATGGTGGAGTATCAGAATGAATGGAAAGGATTTCATCCTGTTGTTAGGGCAACGCTGATTCATGGAGAGTTTGTGAAAATTCATCCATTCATTGATGGGAATGGAAGGACTTCTAGGCTGCTCCTCAATTTTGAGTTAATGAAAAATGGATACCCTCCAATTATAATCAAGAATGAGGAGCGAGCAAAATATTATGATGTTCTTGATCTAGCACATACTACTATGAATTATGAACCTTTCATAGAATTGGTATCGAAACTTGTGATAGAGTCTGAAAAACTATGGTTATCAGTATTAGATTAAAAGATAAAGTGTTGTTTTGTGGAGAAAAACACTCGAAAACGTGTTGAATTATTAGCTTTTATGACTCAATGTATGCTAGAATGGTAATAAAAAAAGCAAAATAAATAAAAAACTTTTATTCTCAGGGGGTTACTTTTATGAGTTTCACTAAAAAAATAGTATTTTCTTTTATGGTATTCATATTGGTAATGACTCTGTTTATCTTTACAGCTGGAATTGAGTATAACAGAAGTTATCAAAATCATATTCAAAAGACACAAGACAAAATGTTATTTGTGAAATTGAACCTAGAAAGTTTAATAACCTCTAGAATGATTGCCATAAATGGACTTAAGGCACATGTAGAGATTAACTCGGACTTTAGCCAAATGGATTTTGATTATTTTGCTAGAGGAATTTATGAGTCGTCTAATGATGTAGTTAAGAGTATGTCTTTTTTAACAGATACGACCATCACACATATTTATCCCTTCGAGAACTATAAGAATATCATTGGCGTAAATTTGGGTGATAATGAAGCTCAAAACGCTTGGATACATTTTGCAAAAGATAATCAAAAGTCAATCATAACTGCGCCAGTGAACCTAGTCGAAGGAGGAGTAGGCATTATTGTTCGTGTGCCTGTGCTCAGGAAGAATGAATATTTTGGTCAAGTATCAATAGTATTTGACTATGATAAAACCCTAACTTCAAGTGGACTGATTGATTTAAAGAATGACTATTACATCGAACTTAATAAAACGGATGAATTAAACAATAGTATAAATACAATTTGGTCGAATTTTGATAAAGAGACAGTTGATACATCAGATTTTCTTGTTGCTGATGTTCAGCTTTTTGACTCTTTGATGACTATACTAGCCAAACCTAAAGAAGGGTTTAATGGAAAGTCTGAACTGTTCTATATGATTCTAGGAATGGGAGCATTTATTTCAATGACCTCTGGATTTGTTGTGAACAAGCTTTTGTCGATTACAGCTGCCTTAACTTATTCAGAAATAGAGCTTAAAGATAAAAACGAAGAACTTGAAACAATGGTCAACCAGCTAAGAGAAAATGAGGAACAGCTTTACAATCAATATAATGAGATCAGTAGTCAAAAAGAGCAGATTAAATTTTTAGCAGACTGTGATTATGTAACAAATCTCTATAACAGAAGACGCTTCTCAGAAGATATTACTTTAGCCATTCAAAGTAATCGGAAAGGTACTATTCTGCTGTTGGATATTGATAATTTTAAGAATATTAACGATACACAAGGACATTATTATGGAGATCGAGTACTTATACACATTGGCGAGATTCTAAAGGAGTCGCTATACAATGATGCTGTGGTTTACAGGATTGGAGGCGACGAATTTGCCATTCATTTACCTGAAATCATAGAACCTGAGGGGATTGAATCATACATTGGCGCATTTTTTGAAGCACTTAAGATTAATAGTTCCATCGATCAAATTAAAAATCATATAACTGCAAGTGTAGGAATCGCAAGATACCCAGATGATTCGTTAAGCGCTGATGATTTACTTATGAAATCCGATATAGCCATGTACAAAGCGAAAGAGGATGGAAAAAATAGGTACTGTTATTTCACTGAATCGTTGACTTCCAATTTCGACTTTAATGTCAGTGTGGAAAAGGAACTCCAAAATGCTTTAGAGGACAATCGTTTTAAGTTGCTTTATCAACCAATTATTAATGCAAAGTCAGGTGAAGTAGAGAGTCTTGAAGCGCTCATCCGCATAAAAGACTCCTTGCTTTCTCCGGTAGATTTCATACCTATAGCTGAAAAATCTGGCATTATCGTTTCTATGGGACATTTTGTGATAGATGAAGTATGTAAACAGTTAAATAATTGGCGGGCAAGTGGAATCTCCTTAAAGCCTGTAGCGATTAATCTGTCCGCCAAACAGCTATATGAATCCACTTTATTAGAGTATATAGTGACCGTTTTAGAAAAATATGAATTAACAGCAGATTTAATTGAAATGGAAATAACGGAGAGTGTTTTAATTGAAAATTCAAGTCAGACCATAAAACTCTTAGAGGCTCTAAGAGAACTCGGCATCCGAATATCACTAGATGATTTTGGGACGGGATACTCATCACTTAGCTACTTAACATATATGCCCGTAGACAAGGTGAAAATTGATAAGAGCCTAAAAGATAAGTTTTTATTCTTAAATGATTCTGTCGTGATGGAAGGTATAATATCAATCTGTCATGGATTAGAAATGAAGGTTGTAACAGAAGGTGTAGAGACTAAAACGGAGTTTGAAAAACTAAGGCAATACGGATCTGACCTTGTTCAAGGTTATCATTTTGACAAACCCCTAACCCCGGATTTGGCAAAGAAAATCTTGCATAAGAATTATATCGTTTAATCTAAATAAAAGACAAGGGGACGGTTCAGAAACACTGAAAAAGTAAGCAAATGTAAAACTGTTGTTGAGTTCCAAGGATTGGAATTGAGCAAAGCATATAGATGCAGACGGATGATGAACCATCCCCTAGTCTCGCCCTTGTCGAGAACCTTGTCTTGCAAAAAATAATTTGCTAGGTTACATTTTCTAATCAAGGGCTATTTTTTTGGTTGCGTGTTTAATAATCCATTTTGTGTGTTTATTTGTAGAAAGTTGCCATTTTTTAATCAATTCTGCGGTGGGTGCTTTATTAACTTTTAACCAGTCGGTCAAATGGTTAGCAACAGATTTTTTCACAAACATCACTTCATCTTCCTTTAATAGTTCTAATATGGCAAAAACTGGGTCAGGATTTTGGATAAAGGTGTCTAGTTTTTTAGCCCATGGTAATTTAGGTCGTAATCCTTCACTAGCTAATCGGCGAAGATGAAAACTATCTGATTTTGCCCATTCTGTCATTTTACATAAGGTTTGTTCTGGATAGTTTCGTATAAATGGTCTAATGGCATACTCACCAGTATTTCGTTTAG